>NZ_NOXV01000291.1 GCF_002251835.1 Flavobacterium cyanobacteriorum | reverse complement strand
TAAGCTGGAAATTAATTTAATACAATTTTTGTCGTGTACTTAAAAATGGTTTACAAAATCATTTGAAAGTATAAATATTGCATTAGATTAATTGTTAGACTTACTTTTTTTCATTTTTTGGTTTGACACTAGGACAATGTATAAATGAAACATTCAGCTCAAATGGTAGTTGCTTACTTCTTTTTGACTAATACAGTTATATAGCATCCAAAAATTGGCATAAGGTCTTGGATACGGTGTATTTTATAAACACTTTGCAACCGGTAATGAATTTATTTTGGGAAAAGATTTATAAAATTCTGAATAGTCAAATCCGACTTACATAAAAAATAACCCATTTGAAACGATTTATAAAAGAGGTGGTCAATCTAATTTTAGTGGCAAATTCATTTTATAGAATTTTACACTGTTCATTAACATTTAAACATTTTAAAAATGAAAAGAGTAATTTTAATTATTGGAGTCGTTTTGACTTCACTTGCGGCAAATGCACAAAACACTGTCCAAAGCCCTCCTAAAAATGAGAAAAAGGAATACTCATTTCTGTGGGGAATTTTCAAATCTAAAAATTATCCAAAAAGCAAATCGATTGTATTTGAAGTTGAAAAACCTGAGTTCTCAACTTCATTATCTGGATCTGCCGTGGATAGTACAAAGCAAGAGCTAAAAAGCATTCTTTGGGGAGCAATTCAATGGACTGAAAAGAAAAAGAATAATCAACCGGTAAAATCCTAAGGCAATGAAAGGTAGTTTTATAGAAAATGCTTCATTAGGAAGAAACAAGTGGTGGCATTATGCTTTAAGCATATTCTCAGTTGTTGTTGTTGTAGCCATATTAAATATTATAGTAAGGCAAGCCCTTCCAAATATTAAACAGTTGTTTCCCGACAACGACTTTGGAAAAGGTCTTTTTACATATAGCCTTTTTTTGGTAACATTTGGTTTAGCACTATTTGCTTTTCTATTCGTGGCGAGCAAACTACATCAAAGACCCAAAATGTCATTTATCTCTAATAAAGGTACGTTTAGTTGGAGGCAGTATTTCATTGGCTTTTTGGCGTGGGGAAGTCTATTGTTCATTGGCTCTACAATATTTGATTACCAAAAATTAGAAGATTTTGTTACTAATTTTAACCTCTATCAATTCGCTTCTTTACTTCTTTTAGGCTTTGTGGCTATTGGAGTTCAATCGTTTTTTGAAGAGGTAGTATTAAGAGGTTATTTGTTTCAAGGGATGCGCTTGTTTATCAAAAAAGTAGTAACCTTAGTTATACTGAATAGCCTTATTTTTGGGGTGTTACATTTTGGGTATGGAATAGAAAGTTTTCTATCCTCTTGGGCATTTGGGGTTGCCTTTGCAATAATAGTAATGCTACAAAACAGCATAGAGTTTGTGTCGGGAGCACATAATGCAAATAATTTAATTTTGTCACTTATATTTGTTGATTTATCCGAAGCTACTAATGAGGCGTTTAGTTGGGAAATTAATTGGGGTTATTTTAGTTTTCATATTATTGCTTTACTGATACTTGTTGGGTTGGTGTACAAATTTTTTAGAAAATAGAAATGAGGTTGAGAGTATTATATCACCTTGCATTTTGGAGCTTCTTCATTTTGCTATTTTGGCAACAAAACCCTGACGCAAACACGCGAGATATTCTAACGTGGTTCATATTGTTTGGAGTTTCTGCATCGGTAGTTTACGCAAATCTTTATTTACTTTTTCCAAAATTTCTTTTCAAAAGAAACTATCTAGTTTACTTATTACTTCTTGTTTTAACTATTGGTTTAGGTGCTTTTATATTATGGTTCATTATCCCATCAGCAAACGTAAATTTTAAGCTTCCACTATTTCAGCACTTCATAAATATTTTTTTCATTGTTGTAATTACAAGTTCTTTCAAGTTTTTCAGAGAGTATTCACGAAAACAAGAACTCTTAATAAAAGCAGAAAACGAACAACTTAAAACAGAACTGGCATTGCTCAAATCTCAAGTCAATCCACATTTCCTTTTCAACACCTTAAACAACCTCTATGGACTAATTACTCAAAACCAAAATCAACAAGCCTCGGATGTTACACTCAAATTGGCTGATTTGATGCGTTATTTGTTAGAAAGCAGCAAAACAGATTTGGTAAATTTGAATAAAGAAATACAATTTATAGATGATTATTTGAGTTTGGAAAAGATTCGTTTAAGCCAAAAAACGGATATAAATTTTAAGGTTTCCGGAATGAATAAGGAGCTATTCGTTGCGCCCTTACTATTTATTCCGTTGGTGGAAAATGCCTTCAAACACGGATTAAATACTATTTCAGCTGACAGTTTTGCATACTTTTCTTTATCGGCACAAGGTAACGAGCTTTTTTTTGAGGCTATAAATTCAGTTGAAGAATCAACAAAAAATTCTGAAAAAAGCGGTACTGGTCTGGAAAATTTAAAGAAAAGACTTCAGCTTATGTATTCTCAGAAACATCAACTTGATATAGAGCAAACAGCTAATCAGTTTAAGGTCATTTTACATATTCAGCTATGAAATTCAATTGTTTAATTGTAGATGATGAGCCAATCGCTCAACAGATTTTGGAAAAATACATCTCCCAAATAGACGCTTTGCAGTTGGTTGGGAAGTGTAGTAATGCTTTTGAAGCCCTGAATGTTTTACACCAAGAGAAAATAGATCTGTTATTTCTCGATATAAGAATGCCTTCATTAACCGGGCTGGATATGCTTAAAACACTACAAAATCCCCCTAAAGTGATTTTGACCACCGCCTTTTCTGAATTTGGTGCGGAAAGCTATGAGTATGGAATAACCGATTATTTACTTAAACCTATTCCTTTTGAACGCTTTTTGAAGGCTGTAAATAAGATTCTAATGCCTCACAACACATCATTAGCAACAACCCAAACCGAAGAAAAAGCTGAAGAACCAATTTTCATGTTCTTCAAAGCCGACAAAAAGATACATAAGTTTTATTTTACAGACATCTTATTCGTTGAAGGAAGCGGGAATTATGTAAAAATTCATACGCTAAATGAAAAGCCAATAATGGTATTAGATACCCTGACAGAAGTTCAATATAAATTACCCAAAAAGCAATTTACCAGAGTACATAAATCGTTTATTGTGAACGTTTCTCAGATTCAAAGAATTGAAGGCAATATGATTATGATTCAAAAAAAAGTAATTCCAATTTCTGCTACCTTTAAACCAAATTTAGAACTATTAATACAAGCTAACAAGTGAGTTATTTAGCTTGCGTGAGATTGCATTAGGTAGGCTATTTTTTTATCCTTACAATTCGAAGGGAATTTTAAATTTACAGCGTTTTTCTTATTTATTAGGTTCAACATTGAAAGGCGTTTTTGAGTTTCAAAATTATATATTTACGCATCCATATAAACGTAAAGATGATTAATATTACTGTAATAACAGAAGTTTATTACCGAAAATCTATTTTTTTTGGTAATCTTTCTTACAGGGGAAGGCTAAATATTATCGTTTTTTTCGTTCCCCATTGCAACAGGAGTTTGTGAATTTCCTATACTATTATTACCCATTTGACTTAGTAAATTAAAATAAACAATGCATTACAAAATTTAAAATATAGTTTATCCCCAAATGTATTGAACTATATATATTTTGTGACACAATTGCGCCGTGCGGTTGTTTGTTGACTTTTTATATTTGCCAGTGTTTGTTTTAGTTGTTGATAAAAGTTCATCTCTTGTAATGTTCCTCTAAAAATGTAGAAAGTAACTGAGCAATCCGCTCAAGATAAGAGGGTTTGGTTGATTTTTCTATGACTTAAGAGTTGTTCTTCAAAACTATGAATGCCTTTAAATAGTCTCATGTTAATTGTTTTGTTCCTTAAAATCGGTGGTTCATCAGTCATTTTCAAGGTTCATCATAAACTGTATTTGCTTTATTTAAGCCAAGTATAGTTTTGTGTAAAAATCTAAATTTAATTACTATGAGAAAAAATGTATTTATGTTTTTTTTATTGCTTTCCTTTTTTAGTTATGGGCAAAAAAAGGTCACAGTTTCAGGGTATGTGGAGGATAAGAAGACAGGAGAGAAGTTATTAGGTGTTAGTATTTATTCGAGCACTAAGGCTGGTAATACTACTAATGAATATGGGTATTATTCCCTATCTTTAGAAGAGGGAAAGCATACTTTGTATGTAAGTTTTATTGGATATAAAACTATTGAACAGGAGATAGTGATAAAATCAAATACCATTATTGATTTTAAGTTAGAGGAAAACTCATTGATTTTAGAGGAGGTAGTTGTAAATAAGTCAAAAGGGGAAAATAAAGTTAGAAATGTTGAAATGAGTGTGAATACATTAAAGGCTTCAACAATTAAAAAACTACCCGCAATTTTAGGTGAGCCAGATGTTATTAAATCAATACAGCTTTTGCCTGGTGTCTCCAGCACTAATGAAGCATCGTCGGGGTTTAATGTTAGAGGTGGGAATGCTGACCAGAATTTAATTTTACTTGATGACGCAACAATATATAATGCCTCTCATTTATTTGGTTTTTTTTCTGTGTTTAATTCAGATGCTATCAAAGATGTAAAGTTGTATAAAGGTGGTATTCCTTCGAGTTTTGGTGGACGATTATCTTCGGTTTTGGATGTAAGACAGAAAGAAGGAAATAAAAAGAAGTTTAATGGTGAGGCTGGTATAGGTTTAATTTTAAGCCGGGTATTGGTTGAAGGGCCAATAAAAAAAGATTCATTAGGAAATGGGAGAGGGTCTTATATGTTTGCTGGAAGACGTTCATACGTTGATGCCTTTACGTTTTTAGATGATGAATTTAAAGATAATGTACTTTTCTTTTACGATTTAAATTTAAAAGCAAATTACGATTTGGATAAGAAGAATAAACTTTTTCTTTCTGGGTATTTTGGTAGAGATCGATTTGAATTGCCTAAATTTTTGGGTACCTCTTGGGGTAATATTGTAGGAACCTTACGATGGACAAATTCGATTAATGAAAATTTATTTTTTCAATCTTCATTTATTTTTTCAAACTATGATTACTCCTTAGATAATTTGCGGTCAGGTTCAGAGTTTCAATGGAACTCAAATATCACAAACTTTAATTTTAAACCAAAGTTAACATGGTATGCTAGTTCAAAAGCAACAATCAAAGGTGGAATTGATTTTACATCCTATAAGTTTAATCCTGGTGAGATTTCATCTTTAAATGGGTCAAGTATAATCGCTCAAAAATTTCAAAATAACTCAGCATTAGAAAATGGACTTTACATTGATGCAGAGTTTGACTTAACAGAAAAACTGAACATTCAAACAGGTTTTCGTTTTTCAAATTTTATGCGAATGGGTAACGAGAATATACGCTTGTATGCCACAGGAAGTCCGTTAACTTATGATCCAATTTATGGTGTTTATGAAGAAAATGAAGTTATTGGTGAAAAAAACTATGGTTCGGGAAGCATAATAAAACAATTCAATGCTTTAGAACCAAGGTTTTCCCTTCGTTATTTGTTGAGTGATCAAAACTCGTTTAAAGCAAGTTACAATCGAATGTATCAATATATTCACTTAGTAACGAATACCACTTCCCCAACTCCTCTAGATGTTTGGACACCTAGTGGCCCCTATATTCGCCCTCAGTTTGCTGATCAAGTCGCTGTTGGTTATTTTTCAAAAATTAAAGAAGATAAATTTGATTTTTCAGTGGAGGCCTATTACAAAAAGTTATCGAATGTGACAGATTTTAAAGATGGTGCGGACTTACTTTTTAGAGAGGATGTTGAAACACAAATTATTCAAGGTGAGGGTAGGGCTTATGGTATTGAGTTTTTATTGAATAAGAATAAGGGAAATTTGACAGGTTGGTTAAGTTACACCATATCACGAAGTGAGAATAGAATTAACGGAATAAATAATGGTGAATTTTATGCTAACAATGCAGATCAGTTGCATCGATTGAATCTAGTTGGTCTTTTAAAAACGAATACTCGTTGGGATTTTGGAGGTGTTTTCACATTTAGTACAGGTAGACCAGTGACCTATCCTACAGGTAGATATGAACAGAATGGACTTGTAGTTGCTGATTATAGCAATCGAAATGCCAACCGATTACCTGTTTATCATCGTTTAGATATTTCAGCGACTTTAAATCCAAAAAAAGATAGTAATAGAACAGGAAAGTGGATTTTTAGTATTGCAAATTTATACAATCGTCAAAACGCCGCTTCAATTTTCTTTAGAGAGGTTAGTGAAGTAAATGGAGTGGAGACAGCTACGGGAAATACAGAAGCCACTCGCTTATCTTTTTTTGGGATAGTACCGAGTGTAACTTATGAATTTAAATTTTAAAATGAAAACGGAAAATATTTATTAATGAATTTTAAGTATCGAAAAATGGAAAATTTAAAGAATATGAACAAGTTAATCCAGCAGTTTGTTATAATGGTTTTTCTTTTAATAGGGCTTACTTCTTGTGAAGAGGATGTTACAAGTGATATTTCATTAAACTCTGTTGAGCGATTGGTTATTGAAGGTGGAATAGAGCGAAACTCAGGCAATTCTACTCAAAAAATAAGATTGACTAAAACGCTTCCTTTTTTAACCAATTCTAGCAACCCATTTGTCTCAGATGCCACGGTTACAATAACTGATGGAACAACAACATGGAATTTAATACATACACAGAATGGTTTTTACGAAACGAATAGTTTATTGCCGCAAATTGGTAAAACGTATACTATCACTATAGTATGGAATAATGAAACGTATACAGGCTCAGATACCTTATCAGAGGTACCTCCCTTTGATAATTTTTATTATGAGTTTGAAGAGGAAACCTTGTTTACGGATGAAGGATATTTTTTAAAATTTGACACTACAGATCCCGTAGGTGTTGAGAATTATTATTATTATCGTGTATTTAAGAATAATATTTTTACTATTGTACCTGACCCAGGAAACGCTGAGACATTAATTGTGTCTGATAAATTTTTTGATGGACAGCAAAGAGTGGGAATTAATCCTAATGAAGAAGTTTCATTCGTAGTTGGTGATCTTGCTAAAGCACAACAATTAGGTATTTCTAAAAAGTACTATCAATTTTTATTTGAGTTATTCACTCAAACAGGTAATCAAGGTATATCTTTTATAGGTAACCCTCCCCCTGCTACCATAAAAAGTAATGTTGTTAATATTACGAATCCAAAGAATAGAATTTTGGGTTATTTTTATGCCGTAGATGTAGAAGAGGATAGTATTTTAATTGAGTAATTTTAATTTAGGAATGAAGAATAGATTGATCTTGTATAGTATAATTTGCTTTGTATTTAGTTTTTTGAATTTTTTAGAAGACTATAATGAAAGTTCTTTTTATGAAGCTATACAAGATCTGATTTATTTATTTCCGCTAAGTTTTATTTTTATCTTGATAATTTATTTGATCAGAAAGAGAACAATTGAAAGTAATTTTTACAAAAGAATTGAATTATTCAACAAAAAAACATTTCTTTTTTTCGTTAGTATTGCTACAATTATATTTTTTAGTTTTCTACTAAGATTAATTTCTATGGTCTTATTTAATGATGATGAAGATTTGATCTTTTTTGATACGCTTTTTTTTGCCATTCTAATTATTGTAAGTAGTGTAGTTTTATTTATTTATTTATTTGAGATTTATTTAGAAAACGAATTTGAAAAAAAGGAATTAAAAATAAGGCTAAAAGAAAATGAGATTGAAAATCTTAATGATAAATATATGTCACTTAAGAATCAACTAAACCCTCATTTTCTTTTTAATTGTTTTAGTAATATCACTAGTTTAATTGATACTGAACCTGAAAAAGCAATAAAATTTGTGGAGGAATTATCCAATGTTTTTCGATACAGTCTCACTAATTCTGATGAAATTTTAGTTACTTTATCAGAAGAACTCAAACTACTAAATTCTTATTTTGAACTTCAATTGATTCGACATCAGGGATTAATAAAACTTGAGAGTTCTGTTGATGTTTCTAAATTAGATTATTTAATACCTCCTCTAACGCTTGAGATATTAATTGAAAATGCTTTAAAACATACCGTTTTTGATAAACATAATCTTTTGAAAATTAGTATCTATACTAGAGAAGAGCAATTGATAATTGAGAATAATTTTAATCCCAAAATAAATACTGTAAAAACAGAATCTTTTGGAATTGGAATGAAAAGTATAAAAAAACAATACGTTTTACTAAATTGTGGAGAACCTTCTTTTAAAATTGAAAATAATATTTTTAGAGTAGAAATCCCCTTAATTAAGTCGAGTTATGATTAAAGTTCTTATTATAGAAGATGAAATATTGATAGCAGCGCGATTAAAGAAAATGATTGAATCGATTGAGCCTGAAATGAATGTTGTTGAAATGATTGATTCAGTTAAGGAGGCCATTTCTTATTTAAGCGAAAGTATACCTGATTTAATATTTTTAGATATTAATCTCTCTGATGATTATTGTTTTAAAATATTTGAGGAAGTCAATGTTACTTGTCCTGTTATTTTTGTCACTGCCTATTCAGAATATGCGATTAAGGCATTTGAAATAAATAGTATTGATTATCTTTTAAAACCAATTTCAATACAAAGTTTAAAAAAGAGTATTGATAAATATAAAAGTCTTACAACATTTCCTAATTATACTAAAATGATGATTGATATGGAATCCAGATATCGAAATCGTTTTTTAGTGAAGTTAAATAATCAATTAAAGTCAGTATCGATTGATTCCATTGCCTATTTTTTTTCAGAAGATAAATTGACCTTTGTTTGCTTGAATGATGGTAAAAAATTACCACTTGACTTTAGTCTAAAAAAAATTGAGGATGAAATTAATCCGAAAGAATTTTTTAGAGTAAATAAAAAGTTTTTAATCTCAGTAAACTCAATTCAAGAGATGTATTATGTTTCAAAGTTAAAATTAAAAATAATTTTGAATCCCAACTTTGGTAGTGAAAACATTTTTGTAGCGGTAGAAAAAGTTGGTGAATTTAAATCTTGGTTATCAAAATAGTTCCTTAGAAATTTATTGACTTTAATCAATTTTAATTGAAATCTATTTATTGTTATTTGTAAAATTCAAAAAAAATAACTTTTTAGTATAAATATCATAGTAACATTTAAGATGAAATTACTAAAATAANTTAATAAACGAAACGCAAAAGCTAACAGGGATGAATATTTTGACCCATTACTTTATAAGGAACGGTATAAAATCGAAAGGGCAAACGCCTGGATGGATAGCTTTAGGTCGTTGTTAAATCGATTTGACACAACAACCGCAAGCTGGTTAGGCTTTAATTACCTGGCTTTTACAATCATCGCACTAAAGAAATTTAATAAAATAAAAGTTTAAACCACTTCAATTTAGTGAAGTCCAAAAAATTTATCTTTGGAAAAAATCTCTGATGGAATGCTCTAAAGCCCTGAAAATAGCCTGGTTCTTCTACTCAGCCCTGGCGTTATCAGGTATAGTAATTACTGTAGTGTTACCCGCAGATTTCATACTAAATAATACGCCAACATGTTATAGCATTAAACAATCTGGCCACGAATGCTTTATGTGTGGCTCCACCAGAAGCTTTATACTGCTCTCGCGAGGAAAATTTATGGATGCATTTATATCTAATAAATTGGGCGCTATCCTATTTTTTCTTATTATTGTTAACAGCATTATTGCTGCATTCCATATAGTAAAATTTAAAAGTCATGAAAAAACAAATTAGTCTCATCCTTGGTATTATTTGCATCGTAGGCATGCTTATTGGATTTATACCCTGCTTTGGCTGGTTTAACTGGTTTAACATTCCTTTAGCCGTCATTGGATTAGTTTTTGGAATACGGGAATATAACAACGAGCGCAACAGGATACCAAAAGACGAATATGGCAATCCGGTACACAGGCCACAACAATTGCCGCTGGGAATAATTTTTTGCTCAATAGCGCTTGTCCTTGGCTTTATACGGTTAATCTTAGGAGGAGGCATTTTATAATATGATGAAACTCGTATTTGCATCTAACAACCGTAACAAAATACTTGAAATAAGGCACCAGCTTCCGCCGGAAATTGAGTTGCTCAGCCTGGAAGATATTGGCTGCCTGGAAGATATTCCCGAAACAGCCGCCACCATTGAGGGCAATGCTATGCTTAAAGCAGATTACATTACCCAAAAATATGGCTATAATTGTTTTGCAGATGATACAGGGCTTGAAGTAGAAGCGCTCAACGGCGCGCCGGGTGTTTATTCCGCAAGATATGCCGGAGAACAAAAAAATGCGGATGACAATATAAATAAGCTCCTGCACGAGCTAACAGGCAACGATAACCGCAAAGCCCGCTTTAAAACAGTTATTGCAATTAATTTATATGGGGGGCAGCACTTATTTACGGGAATTGTAAACGGCGAAATTACACAGAAGCGTGCCGGGGATAAGGGTTTTGGGTATGACCCGGTGTTTAAGCCGGAAGGTTTACCTGTTACATTTGCACAGCTTACACTTGACGAAAAGGCCCGGCTAAGCCACAGAGGCAGGGCTATTCAGCAGCTTATTGATTTTATGAAGAAACAAAAATAGCTGAAAATACAGCTATTTCTGTTTCAGCTAAACGGTTAATGAAATCTTAAATCCAGCCTGAATTTCCTGTGAGCCATGCGAAGCGTCTTTTCTTTATTACGCTTTTGTGTTTCTGTAGGCCATGTAGCTTTTTCAATGCTTTTATTGTTTTTTTCATAAAAAGCATCAGCCATGCCGGTTAATTCTTCATCTTTTAAAAAATCACGGGAAGATAGTAACAAGGAATAAAAATTGTTAATATTCGGGAAGTTATCATCGAGCCTGAGTTGCTCATTGAGGTAAAATAATTTTTCTTCCTGTGTACCGTGTTCAGGAAGGCCTTTCTCCATAAGTATCTTAAAAGCATAATTCTTCAGGTTTGGGATATAATCGGGCGTATCAACTTTTAAAAATTCCTTGCGATAATAAGAATCAATATCTTTTATGCTGTAACTGTCAGGATCTTTAATAATATCATAAAAAGGATGCTCCACTGGTATAATACCTTCAGTATTTTTTTCTAATACTGGAGAATTAACTTCAGCACCTTGCGCAGTTGCTCTTGCACAGGATGCAAAAAACCCGGCTATGATGCATAGCAATAGAAATTTTTTCATAATATTCAGGTATTGGTTGAACAGCAACTTCTTTGGGCAACTGAACCTTCAAGCTCAGTGATTTCATCAATTTTCCATACTCCTTCACTTCGGGTATAAGTGATAAACATAGCTTTGGGTTCCGCAAGGCCTGTACAACAGCCCTGGCCTGTCCCTGCCTGATATTCTGTAACACCTGTAGATTGTGTACCACAAGAACAGAATTCTGTTTTTCGCCTTGTAAATCCAGAACAGCAAATTATTGCTGCTAATGCAAGAAGTAGATATTTTTTTTTTAAGTACACGACAAAAATTGTATTAAATTAATTTCCAGCT
>NZ_NOXV01000304.1 GCF_002251835.1 Flavobacterium cyanobacteriorum | reverse complement strand
ATGGTTAAGTTTGATAGTGTTAAATTTTATTTAGGACAGGATTGGTGTCATGCAGTTCTTTGTTGACTTTTTATTTTTGATTCCCTATATTTCTTAGAACTAATTTAAAAATAACAACTTTTTTTTATGCAACTCAAGATTAGTCATGTAACAAAGCAATACACTAAAGATAAATTAGGTTTAGTTGATTTTTCGACAACAATTAAGAATGGTGTTATCGGATTATTAGGGTCCAATGGGGCAGGAAAATCGACACTTCTTCGCATTTTGGCTACCGTTTCAAAGCCGACATCAGGAGCTATAACTTTAGATGGGGAAGATATTTTAAATACTCCAAATAGAATACGTAAGGTATTGGGTTATTTACCTCAAGATTTTGGAGTGTATCCAAATTTGACAGGATTTGAGTTTTTAAAGTACATAGCTGCTTTAAAGGGAGTTGGTGGTAGAAATTTAAATATAAGAATAAATCAACTGTTAGAAAGCGTACATCTTTTGGAAGTGTCTAATCGCTCTATTCATACATATTCTGGAGGAATGAAACAGCGCTTAGGCATTGCACAAGTTTTGTTGAATGATCCTAAGATATTGATTTTTGATGAACCTACAGTAGGTCTTGATCCAGAAGAACGTGTGCGGTTTAGAAATCTTATTTCAGCACTCTCTCATGATAGAATAATTCTTTTGTCATCTCATATTATTTCAGATATAGAGTTGATTGCAGATGAAGTGATGATTATGAAAAAAGGGATATTGGTACGAAAAGGATGTCAAGAGGATATTATAGAGGTGGTTGACAATAAGGTGTTTGAAATTGAAATTTCAAAAGAGGAAATTTATTCTTTTAAGATGAATTTTTTAGTGATAAGTATCTTACGAAAAAGAGAAACAGCTCTTATTCGATTTGTTTCCGACTCACCTCCATCTAAAGCTGTTTTGTGTAAGCCTACACTTGAAGATGCATTTTTATATCTTTCAAAATAAACCTTATGAATCAATTTTTTAGTATCTTATATGCTGATTTTTTACAAAGGGTAAGGAGTAATTCTTTTATTGTTTTACTAATTATCAGTGTAGTTGCCGCTTATAAATTTGTTCCCTTGCCTCAGGATCATTATACCACTATACGCATTGGAGATTATACGGGGTTGAACAATGCTGCATGGATAGGCCATTCTACTGCAATTATGGCCTGTTTTTTTTTATGGTTATTTGGATTTTATGTGGTTAATAATAGTATTAGAAATGATTTACAGACTGGGGTTGGACAGCTGATAGCTAGTTCAGCTATTACCAATTTCCAATATTTACTTGCTAAAGCGGTTAGCCATTTTTTTTTATTTTCTACAATTGTTGTTGTCGTATTCTTATTGGCGTTGGGGCTAACATTTTACAGAGTGGAAAATTATCCTTTTGATTTTTTCCAATTTGCTAGCCCTTATTTTTTTGTAACATTTCCCAGTGTTTTTGTTTTGTCAGCTTTAACTATTTTTTTTGAAGTTGTATTTGTTCAAAAAACGAACATAATGAATTTGATTTTCATGTTATTGTTCATTGGTTTGTTGGGAGTTACCCATTTTATAAGCGGTAGTTTTATTTACTATGTTGACCCTTTAGGTATTCAGTTTCTATTGAATGAAATTTCTATAGCAATTCCGAAAAGTATAATCTCAAACACTCAAGAAATTTCTGTAGGAATAAATTACAATGCAGATTCAAATTTAAATTATTTTCTTTTTAAAGGCTCCCATTTTAGTTTCGAATTTTACTTGTCTCGATTATTTTGGATAATTTTTTCATTGGTAACTATCAAGATAAGTTCAGTTTATTTTCACCGATTTGATGTCAAAACTAAAAGAGTATTACCAAAGCTGCAACATGTAAAACATTTATATAAAGAAGAGACATCTAAACGGAAAATTTATTTTGAAAACTTGCAAAAAGTCGATACAGATTATCGATTATTCCCTTTAATTTTTGCTGAATTTTTACTTTTGATTCGAAAGGGCTCAATTCGTCTTTGGATACTCAATTTAGGGTGTTTTATTGGTTTGTTTTTTATACCAATTGAAGACGCTTTATTTATCGGATTACCCATAATTTGGTATTTACAAGTGAATCGATGGTCTGATTTATTTACAAAAGAACAAGATTTTAGAACTACTGCATTTATCTACAGTACTTATAAGCCTCTTAAAAGATTATTGTTATCTCAATTTTTAGCAGGCACTATATTAGCGCTTATTTTTGCGTTACCTGTTATAGTAAGATTGTGTTTTTTGCAACAGTTTTTAGAAATTATACAGGTCATTTTATCTGCTATCTCGATTATTTTATTTAGCCTTTTTTTGGGCATTTTGTTTTCGGGAAGACGTTTTTTTGAGTTTGTATTCTTGTTCATCACATTTATATGCATTTCTTCTGGAGGAACAGTTAGTTATATTATTTGGTCGTCTGATTTTAAACACAATATAACATTTCAGGTGCTTTTTACTTCTCTACTTATAATTTTGTCCTTTTCATTGAAAAAAAGGCGTTTAAATAGGGATTAAAATGAAACTTAAACGTATTGTTGAAATGCTGTTTTTGGATTTTTTTAATTGCAATGTAACAATTTACAGTTATTTCGAATGGGTTGAAAAATATTTTACACTATATTCAATGACTTGAAACCTCCAATTACTGTAGGATGTTTTAGTTTAATTTCTTATTAAAAAATGAACCAGTTTGTAAAATTCATATCCCAGTTTATTTCGCTATCCAATGAGGACACTATTGCTTTAGAAAATGTACTATCAAATAAGAGCTATAAGGCGGGAGATAAAATAGTGCAAGAAGGTAGTATTTGCAATTCTATACTGTTTACGGTTTCTGGTAAATCAAGATCCTATTTTGTTAATCATGAGGGGCAGGAGTTTACCTGGAATTTTCATTTTAATGATGCTGATTCAAAATTTGAAAACTATTTCCTGGTAGATTATTATAGCTTTTTGAGACAAACCCCCTCCCATCTTACTATTGAAGCTCTTGAAGATATTGAAGCAATAACTTTGAGTTACACTAACATTCAAAAGATAGTTTCAAAATCAATCAATCTTGAAAAAGTGGCAAGTATTATGTCGGCAACAGCTTATGAAAATGTTCATAAACGAGCATTTACACTACTTACTTCAAATGCTAAAGAAAGGTATCTACAACTTTTAAAAGACGAGCCCTATTTGCTCAACAAGTTTCAACACTACTTGATAGCCTCTTACCTGGGGGTGGCTCCACAAAGCCTCAGCAGATTGAGAAAAGAGATAAGTAAGCCCTAAATTCATTTCTTCACAAATGTGAATGAAAGTATTGAAGAAGGATTTCAACTTTGCATCTTAATTTTAAAACGAAATTGATATGCAAATTTTCAAATTTTTATTCCTCCTACTGGTTTTTTTTGTCACGGTTGGGGCTGAAGGACAAACAGTTGTAGCTACAAAAAAGCTTACCATAAAAATTACCAACATTAAAGAAAACAATAAAATACTTTATGTAGGTATATACAGAGCTGGTGATGATTTTCCCGCTTTTGACAAATATTGGAGAAACATTAAAGTTCCCACATCAGGTTCTTCAGAAATAGTTGAATTTGAAGTGCCTGTTGGAGAGTATGCAGTAGCTATTTCTCATGACTTAAATGGTAATGGAAAACTGGATAAAAATCTTTTTGGCTACCCTAAAGAACCATTTGGCTTTTCCAATAATTTTAAGCCAAAGCTTTCGAGTCCGAGTTTCTCCGATTGCAAATTTACATTTAACCATGCGAATAGTACAATTTCCATAAAATTGATTGACTAATATGAAAGAGGTAGCAATAATTACGGGTGCTTCAGGGGGCATAGGTTTTGAATTAGCCCTGTTATTTGCCAAGAAGGATATTGATATTTTGTTGGCTGGAAGAAATAAACATAAACTTGAAATTGTCAAAAATACCATTTTGGATAAGTATAACATCAATGTGTTTTGTGTCGCTACAGACTTATCCCTAAGCGATGGGCGTGAAGCTATTTACAACTGTGTGACAAACAATCATCTCACTGTAACCTACCTCGTTAATAATGCAGGTTTTGGTGATTACGGCTTGTTTATAGAACGAAGTATGGAAAAGTATACTGAAATGTTGAATTTAAACATCATCGCTTTGACGGAGCTAACTTATTACTACGCTAAAGAAATGAAAAAAAATGGAAAGGGTAGAATTTTAAATGTTGCTTCAACAGCTGGCATTCAGCCTGATCCTTTTTTTGCCGTTTATGGAGCCTCTAAAGCATATGTGATAAGTTTTACCGAAGCCCTTCATAAAGAATTTGAAAATACAGGTGTAACCGCTACCGTTTTATCACCAGGAGCTACTAAAACTGATTTTATTGAGAGGGCAGATATGAAACATGCCAAATTATACGATAGCGGTGTAATGAGTGCCATTGATGTTGCTGCTGTTGGCTTTAATGGAATGATGAATGGCAAACTACATGTAGTTCCGGGTTTTAAAAACAAAATTTTGGCTTTCTTTTCGAGCATTACGCCTTCTAGTAAATTTCGATTGAACATAGCAGCTAGGGTTATGAAAGCGAACTGAGTATTTGTCGTCCTATAATTTTGAAAGAAGAATCGTCAGAAATGAGATTTAAAAGTGTTAACATTCATATACCAATTTAGATGTTTTTTGTTTTATTAGCTTATTCATTGGAAACTATTTTTGCCATTTTAGGAAATGCAATCTGTCGTAGAACGGTTTTGGCCATGGGTGCTAAAATATACGTTTCTTCCTTTTTCTTATCGGGGTTCCACAACCGAACCTCCATACCTTCTTGCTTCATTTTAGGTGTATATCCATGGCTTCATAGATAGTTTTTTCTTCAAGATGCTTTTTTTTAGCGTCTTGAGTGACACTTATTAAAATTATTTTANAATATTTTTGTGAAAATTAGTCTTCAAGATTGGCTAGATTATCCTTTTGAAGAACCTCCAAAAAGTGAAGTAAAAAATATTCAGGGGGTTTTGTTTTGAAAAAAAGGATATAAAACCAAAATTATCCAACAAAATGGTTAAGTTTGATAGTGTTAAATTTTATTTAGGACAGGATTGATATTAAAATAATAATTAAACATTCAGCAATGTTAGATAAAAAAGCTATTCCAAAAAAAGAACATTTTAAAAAATTAACAACGGTTTAACGTTTTGATTTATTTTGAAGTAAACAGTAAAAACGCATGGGGATCTCCTCTTTTAGCGGGCCTGGCAATAACATGGGCGCTTTGCCAGCGGCACACTATATTTAACCATGGTTTACTATCAAAAAGTTTAATTTCAGAAAAGCTTCAAAAGTATTTTAAAAGAATAATAAGCAAAAAATAATGGCTTTAGCAAGTAACTTAAGAAAAAAATGGCCGCCTGCGGCAACTTTATCCTCATCTTAAAATAATAAACTATTGGCCAAAGCCGGATTAAAAAAACCGCCTCAAATTTTAATATGGAGACGGCTTCATCTTATCTTACCAGGGCAGGCTGTACCCACTTAAAAATATGCGATTCTTCGGGTATTACAAGCCTTTCGCTTATCCTTGCCATCCTTTCGGGCAGTTTCATTAAAAAGTCGCGTGCTTTCTCTGCTTCTGCCGTAAGGCCGTTAATCTTGTCTATCTGCCACTTGTCTATCAGCTTTTTCAGGATATCCACATAATCCGTGGCGGTGTAAACGCCTATACGCTGTGCCGAATCTGAAAATTGCTCAAAAGCCGCACCCAGCCTTTGCCCCGATTCCCTGAGGAAGTGTGCAGGCATTACAATCTTCTGCTTCATCATGTACTGGAATGCCAGCATCATCTCGCTGGGGTCTACCTTGAATATGCGGTCCACAAACTCGCTGTAGGCCATGTGGTGGCGCATTTCATCGCCAGCAATCAGCTTGCACATTTTGCTGAGCTTGTTGTCACCAAACTTTCTGGCTATCTGCGACACGCGGTTGTGCGAAATGTATGTGGCGAGTTCCTGGAAACTAGTGTATACAAAGTTTTTGTACGGATCCCGGTCGGTGCCAATGTCAAAACCATCGTTTATAAGGTGGTGCGTGGTCATTTCCACTTCGCGCATGTTTACGCGGCCACTCAGGTACAGGTACTTGTTCAGCAGGTCGCCATGGCGGTTTTCTTCACCGGTCCAGTGCCGTACCCACTGGCTCCAGCCGTTGCCGCCTTCATCCACCTGGTTTACCCCTTCCACATCCATCAGCCAGGATTCATAGGTAGGCAGCGCTTCTTCGGTAATAGTATCACCCACAAGCACTACCCAGAAATCATACGGCAGGTCTTTGGCTATCTCACGGAGTTCTTTGACTTCCTCCATGAATTTTTCATTTTGCGAATCAGGCAGTAAATCACTTGGCTGCCATATGTTCTCGACAGGTATAAGGTAGTTCTCCACAAAAGAATCAATGTTCTTTTCCAAGAACTGCATCACTTCAAGCCGAATGTTTTTAATAGACATAGTAATAATTTAAGTGTTTATTCCTTGTACTACAGCGTTTTCTGCCCGCACCATCACTTCGTCAAAAGGAATATTCTTTATGGGAAAAGGATCCTGTATCGTAAAGGTCAAATGGCATCCTAATCCCAGCGGGAACTGCCCAAAACGGACAAGTTTCCAGGAATTGTTGATACTTACAGGTACAATATACGCAGAAGGGGCATATTTACAAAGGATTTTAAGGCCATTTTCTGAAAATCGTTTGGGTACGCCCGTTTTGCTTCGTGTACCTTCAGGGAAAATCACTGCAGATCGTTTGTTTTTTTCTATATAATCGGCCATGCTTTTTATGGCAGGCAGGGCCTGTTTAGGGTCTTTGCGGTCTATAAGTACGGAGCCGCCATGCCTCAGGTTGTAGGACACGCTCGGTATCCCTTTGCCCAGCTCCTTCTTACTGATGAATTTCGGGTGGAACCTTCGCATGAACCAGATGATAGCCGGTATGTCATACATGCTCTGGTGGTTGGCTACAATAATAAGCGGCACCCCATGCGGCACTTTCTCCCGGCCGGTAAACGTATAAGCAGTACCCAACAGGTGGGTAGCCCTCACAATACCCAGGTTCAGTATATCAACACTCTTTTTGTGCGCCTGGTAGCCAAATATATTCAGGCAAATCCACTGTATGGGGTGAAATAGCACCAGGAGCAGTAAAAAAACTATATAATAAACTACTGATATAGGGTATGAAAATACCTTTTGCATGTTTTCGTACAAATAATAGGGGCAAAAGTAGTGCCTTTTTATTACATTCTAAAAAGATTTAGTATGCAGGCATAGTTCGGTTGTGGCTTGAGGCCGATAGCCTGCTGAAAAATAAAGATGATTATTTAACCTGAAGATGTAAGAAAATATAAAAAATTAACAAGCCGGAATTTTGAAATTTTAATTTTTTTTTTGCGCTGTAGAACTTAAAAGAACTTGTATGAAAAAAAATTAATTTTATTATGTGTAATGCTATCAGGACTAATAGCAGATGCAAAAGTGTGTAGGAAAAAGTGTGAAACTGAGCATAGGAACTACACAGTGACTTATACCTACACCTGGAATGTATCTAATAGGACACAAGGCTGTCCTAAACCGACAGAAGGCAGGGTTAATTATGTACAAACTATAACAAACAACAGAAATAAAGTTACTGTTGTAATTGATAGAGGAACAGAACCTGTAACATCAATGTGCTAAATTTAATTCTTATGAAAATTTTTTTAAGACCATTTTCTATCGCTTCACTTTTGATTGCATTCGGATGTGCCGATAATTCATCCCATGTGGGTACGGATACTGAATCCACAATCAAGCCAAGTACTAAAAGGGTAGCCAGCATCAATTATACCGAACAAATACCATTTGTTACGGTGAATGACATTGAGGCTTTTGGAGATTTTGAGGAAGCAAATTCAATTCAGGCTAAAATAGACGATCCTTCCGTTACTTGGGAAACATTTGATGCCCTGTATAGCAATTCACTTGCCAGCGATGTAAAACAAAATCTTCTATATTTAATATTAGTTAAAAAAGATTTTATAGGCTATGTTAAGCAATATCCTACTTCTAAAAATATAGAAAAACTTAAAAAATATATTACAGATCTTGTAGCTGAAAAATATATTGGCTTTACAGTCCTATACGAATCTTTAAAGGCTTTGCAACAAGTTAGCAGTAGTCACTCTAAATTTGTTAGCCAAAAGGCTGATCAAATTGAAATGTATGCAACAGAAGCCGTTTTTCATCAGGATATGCTTAATCAAGGGATTGATGGCGGAATAAGCCAGGTAACATATGACAAAATTCAATCTGATTTGGCTAACCTGAGAAACATTGGTTCTTTATAGTACAAAAGGCGGTAATCCCCGCCTTTTTTTTTACCAATACGCAAACTTTCTCTTCATGTGCTGCAAAGGTTAGCACAAAAAGGTAATGAAAATGCAATTGTGTTGCATTTAATAAAAAATTTCGGAATCCCGGTAAAAACAAAGAAACTTACACCAGCTTATTCTCAACCAAATACTCCGCTATCTGTACGGCATTCGTAGCAGCGCCTTTACGGAGGTTATCGGCCACTATCCACATGTTGAGCGTGTTCGGCTGGCTTTCGTCACGGCGTATACGGCCTACAAAAACCTCGTCCTTTCCTTCGGCATACAGTGGCATAGGGTATTCAAAAGCGGCCGTATTGTCCTGCACTACAACCCCGGGGGTTTCGGAAATGATCCTGCGTACTTCGGCCAGGTCAAAATCACGGCTGAACTCCACATTCACTGCTTCGCTATGCCCGCCCACAGTAGGAATGCGGACCGTGGTAGCGGTTACTTTTATAGAATCGTCACCAATGATCTTTTTGGTTTCGCGCGTCATTTTCATTTCTTCCTTGGTGTAGCCATTGTCTTCAAATACGTCTATTTGTGGGATGGCATTACGGTGGATAGGGTACTTGTAAGCCATTTCGCCCTCAATGCCCGCATATTCATTTTCCAGCTGCTTTACGGCTTTTACTCCTGTTCCGGTAACCGACTGGTACGTAGAAACCACCACACGCTTAATGCCGTATTTTTTATGGAGCGGCGCCAGCACCAGCACCATTTGTATAGTGGAGCAGTTAGGGTTGGCTATGATCTTGTCATCGGCCGTCAGCCCGCAGGCATTTATTTCGGGTACCACGAGCTTTTTCGTCGGGTCCATCCTCCAGGCAGAAGAGTTATCTATTACTGTTGTCCCTGCTTCGGCAAACTTAGGCGCCCACTCTTTTGAGGTATCGCCACCGGCTGAGAAAAGCGCTATTTGCGGCTTCATGCTTACGGCTGTATCAAGGTTTACCACCTTGTATTTCTTCCCTTTAAAATCAACTTCTTTGCCTACTGACTTTTCTGAAGCCACAGGTATTAGTTCCGTTATAGGGAAATTACGTTCAGCCAGTACTTTAAGCATTACTTCGCCTACCATGCCGGTAGCGCCAACAACAGCAACTTTCATAGTTATACAAATTAATTTGGTGCAAAATTAGTCAAAACCGTTATACAATGTATTATCAGCCATGAATTACACACATTAGCACACATTAGTTAATCCGAAAATTGGTATGATTAGTGTAATTCAGGGCTTAAAAAAAGAACCGCCTGTGGTGGGGCGGTTTGGTGGAACATCGTTTTAAGAATATATAGTGTAACGGAAACGTCACTAATTTTAATAGTCATAACACTGTGGAGGCCTTATTGGCCCGGCCCTGAAGCATTGTTATTCCTTATAGCATCGCGTATTTCCATAAGCAGTTTTTCCTCATTGGTTGTCGCTGGCGTTGCGGCAGGTTCGGCCTCTTCTTTTTTCCTGGCAGCATTAATGCCCTTAACAATTAAAAACAGGGCAAAGGCAACTATAATAAATGAGATGACATTGCTAAGGAAGCTGCCATATTTAACAGCGGTGCCCGGTATAGTGAGCTCTGCCAGGTTTTTAAGGCTGGCTGCCTCTAGTGCGGGTGTCAGTATCAGCGGTGTTATAATGTCATCAACCAGTGATTTTACAATGTTATTGAAAGCGGCGCCTATAACAACACCCACAGCAAGGTCAATTACATTGCCTTTAAGTGCAAATTCCTTAAATTCTTTTATCAATGCCATAGATTCATCTTTGTTGGTTAGCTTAGCTAATTTACAAAAATCTTTTATTCTTTATAAAAAACCCTTTTAACCCGCTGCGATATCCCTGTTAAAATCTCATAGGGTATAGTGTCCATAATGGACGCAATTTCTGTAACAGAGGGCACAGTGCCAAAAATAATAGCAGTATCGCCTTCCCGGCAGTCAATGCCCGTTATATTTACCATCATCATATCCATTGATATAGTACCTGTAATAACTGCTTTGCGGCCATTTATAAGGACATAGCCTTTTTCATTGCCCCAGCCCCTCGGTATCCCGTCAGCATAGCCCACCGGCAGGGTAGCTATACGTACGGGCTCAGTAACCCTGTAACGGCGGCTGTAGCCAATGCTTTCGCCCGCAGGAATATCTTTTATCTGTAGTATAACGGTTTTTAAAGTCCCCACATTTTGCAGTTGTGCCTGCTCAGCCCGGTCATTGCCTATGCCATACAGCCCTATCCCAAGGCGTACCATATCATATTGGGCTTCCGGATAGTTGTATATGCCTGATGTGTTCAGGATATGGCGCATGGGGTATATTTCAAGCGCCTGCATCAATTGCTGCGACCATTGTTCAAATTTTACTATCTGCCCCAGTGTAAACTCCCTGAACTCCGGCACATCGCTGGAAGAGAGGTGGCTAAAAATGCTTTGTACCTTTACAAAGTTGTTGTTCCTGAGCAGGCCTGTAAGCTCGTCCAGCTGGTGGGCTTCAAAGCCAAGGCGGTGCATGCCAGTATCAAGTTTTATATGTATCGGGTAGTCCGAAAGGTTTTTCTGCTGTGCCACGGCTATGAACGCGCGCAACTCACGAACAGAATAAATTTCAGGCTCAAGGCTGTAAGCGGCCATAGCGGCAAAAGCACTGTTTTCGGGGTTCATCACTATGATTGGGGTTTGTATGCCTGCATTGCGCAGGGCTATGCCTTCATCGGCAAAGGCGACCCCTAAGTAATCAATCTTCTGGTGCGACAGCGCCTTGGCAATTTCATAGCTGCCGCTGCCATAGCCAAACGCCTTTACCATAACCATAACCTTTGTTTCCGGTTTTAGCCTGCTCTTGTAAAAGTTGAGGTTATGTATAATGGCATCCAGGTTTATCTCCAGCACTGTTTCATGGGTTTTCTCTTCAAGCAGCACCACAATCTCATCAAAACGGAAGCTCCGGGCGCCTTTTACCAGAATGGTTTCATTGGCAAAGGATCCGGCCGGGTTGTGGGCCAGGAACTCCTGTGTAGTGGCATAAGGCTGGAAATTAGGAAAATCTGCCAGCTGCCGGCTTATGGTTTCACCAATGCCTATAACCCTGCTGATATTGTGGCCTGAAAGCAGCCTTGCCACCCTGGCATAAAGCTCATCGGTTTCAAAGCCGCTCTGGAAAATATCAGAAAGGATAACCGTTTTAACAGGGTGTGTTTTGTGCTGTTCCAGGAAATCCAGGGCTATTTTCAGCGACTGGTAATCACTGCTGTAGCTGTCATCAATAATAGTACAGCCGTTTATGCCGTTTTTCACCTGCAGCCGCAGCTCCACCGGGTAAAGCCCTGCCAGCCGCTCTTTCACGGTTGCTTCATCGTAGCCGAGGTACAGCATTACCATCAGGCAGTTTATGGCATTTTCTGTGGAAGGTTCATCAGTAAAAGGGATTTCAGCTGAAAAATGCTTTCCGGACGCCAGTATGGTAAGGGTAGTCTTTCCGGCTGTGGCCAGTACTTCTTTTTTTACCTGCACATCGGCGCCATCTTCATAAGACCAGGTATAAAGCTTTGGAACCTGATTAATAATTTGTGAAATATATTCCGCCTTACGGCAGATAAGGACTTTAACCCTGCTGAAAAGTTTTAGCTTTTCCAACGCTTTTTCCTGCCTGTCGGCAAAACCCTCATCATGGGCGGGCCCGATGTTGGTAAGCACGCCAATATCCGGTTTAATGATGTGCTCCAGGTTTGCCATTTCACTCCTGGTGGATATACCGGCCTCAAAAATGCCAAGATTGTGTTTTTCATTGATGCCGATGACCGAAAGCGGCACACCAACCTGCGAATTATAGCTCTTGGGGCTGCGGATGATGTTGTAATCAGGGCTGAGCAGGTAGTTTAGCCATTCTTTAACGATAGTTTTTCCGCTGCTTCCCGTAACGGCAATAACAGGAAAACTGAAAAGCCCCCGGTAGTAAGCAGCAAAGTCCTGCAGTGCCCTGAGCGTATTATTTACGAGGAAGAAATTAGCGCGGCCCTGCGCACCTTCAGGAATGTAGGCCACCACAAAATTGATCACGCCTTTTTCAATCAGCTCGGTAATAAACCGGTGCCCGTCACGGTTTTGCCCCGGAAGTGCGAAGAATAACGTTCCCGCATTATTTTGCAGCGAGCGGCTGTCAATAGAAATATTGTCAATAACCGCGTCCGGGTGTGGGCCTTCGAAACGGCTTTGCATTGCCGGTATAACTGATTGTATGTGCAGGCTCAAGGCAAACTACTTTTTGTGGTTTTGTTATTTATTGTAAAAGTATATAAATCTTTTTATTACTGTAAGATGCAGGGCTATATTACTATTTATTATATTTGCAGATAAGCAAAACTCTTGTGAGTAAGATAGTTGGCTCATTTTATCTCAGAAAAACAGAGGATGGTAACCTTAAAGGCGAGTTTACCAATAACACGCTTTTTACCTTATCAGGCGAATATGCCGTGCCTAAAGATACGGGGGCAGATCCTTTTGTAGGGCGTTACCTCTCAAGCTGGTCAGAAAAAGGCGAACCCCACTCGGCCGAATTGGTAATAGAGCCCATTGCCAGCAACGAAAGCTGCTCGGACAGATACAAACTGGTCTGGATTGATAATGCTGCCGGAATTACTTATGAAGCCGAAGCCTTTGTTGCCGAAGGTATGCTGATTGGGCATTATGTTTCCCTCCCCTGATTGTTTTCCCTGTCTTTCTGTTTTTCCGGCTGGTTTTCCCGCATTGCCATGAAATATGCTGCCCTGCTCAGAGGCTCGTACTCCTCTGTTTCCCCAAGTAAAACCAGGCTGTCATTATTGGCCTTGCGGAAACTGTAATTGGCAAGGTTGCCCGTGCGGGTGCATACGGCGTGTACTTTGGTAACATATTCGGCAGTGGCCATAAGTGCAGGCATTGGCCCGAAAGGGTTGCCTTTAAAATCCATATCCAGCCCCGCTACAATAACACGTATGCCGCTGTTGGCAAGGTCGTTGCATACCGCTACAATTTCATCGTCAAAAAACTGGCCTTCATCAATGCCTACGACATCGCAACCCTGTGCCAGTATGCGTATCATGGCGGCGGACTCTACAGGTGTGGAGCGGATTTCGTTGGCATCATGCGAAACTACCATTTCATCGTGGTAGCGGATATCAATGGCGGGTTTGAATATTTCTACCTTCTGGCGGGCAAACTGTGCCCTTTTCAGCCTGCGGATAAGTTCTTCCGTCTTACCCGAAAACATTGACCCGCAGATGACCTCAATCCACCCGAACTGTTCTTTATGGTTTACTGTATTTTCGAGAAACATTTTGTATTTTTCAGGCAGTAAAACAGAAATGATTTCTGTTACCTTTGTAAAACAAATTTATTAAAATTCTATTGCGCCACTCCGTATAATTCCAAAAGTTATGAAGAAAAAATTAGAAGCCGAACTGATTAGTATTGCACACCGCATCCTTAAACTAAAGAACAGGGCCGAACTGGACCAGCTGCAGCAGGAAACCCTTAAACTGTATGAAAAAATATCGGTGCTTAAGTTTGTGGAAGACAATTTTAATGACGTAAAGCCTACGATAGGCTACGCATCGGCTGAGGAAAAACTGGAGGAGATCTACGGTATTGAAGAGACAGCGCCTGTACAGGCCAGCGAGCAGGAAGCAAAGGAAGAAGAGAAGAAGGCAAAAGCCAAAAGTGAAAAACCGAAAGCTGAAGAGGAGCCACAAGCCACAAGCCACAAGCCACAAGCAGAGGAGGAGCCACGAGCCACAAGCCAACAGCCAAAAGAAAAGGAAAGCGAAAAAAGTCAACAACCAGCAACCGGCACGCAACAACCATCAACCGACAACCGACAACCNGGCGCGCCAAACAACCTGTCGCCGGGATTTCATACCATTAATGTACGGGTAAAAAACCAGGCAGGCGTGTGGAGCATCGCTGAAAGCAGGGCCTTTTACCTGAACAGTAACCAGACAGTGGATCAGACAGGAAATATTGTTGCGGCAGAATATTTCATCGATACGGATTTAGGGGTGGGCACAGGGATAAATATACCCGGGGATTTTTCTTCCGGCGGCGTTGTGCCTATCAATTTATCCATGCTTATAGCCATGGTTTCCCCACAACTTAGTATAGGGCCGCATACAATCAGCGTCAGGGTGAAAAATGAATTTGGTGTTTGGAGTATTGTCGAATCGCGTAGTTTTGTTGTTACCGGTACCCCGACACAGCCATTAAATCTTGTAGCCACTTCCGGGGATACAGTTGTCAATCTGAGCTGGCAGCCGCCTGCCAATGTAGGTGTTGGAGGATTAACCGGCTACATAATCAGGTACAAACTTGATTCTGCTTCTAACTGGGCACAGGTTCCGGTTAATGCGACAACTATAAACTTCACAGTAACAGGCCTGACTAACGGCCTGCTTTATAACTTCCAGGTTTTTGCCACGAATGCTGATGGAACAAGCCCTGGGTCAAATATTGCCTCAGCCACACCCAATGTATCGTTGAACAATATCCTGTCAACAACAATCCCTGCTGCGGCAGCCTATAGTATCCGAAAACTTTCGCCTACCTATACAGGGCCAGCTATCCGTATTAGGCGAAGCAATGATAATCAGTTAGTTGATGTATATTTTGATGCTACAGGTGTAATTTCGCTTACCTCACCGGTAAGCGCCAACGGAGGGGGAGTGGCTACAGCAGGCACTCTTGGTAGCTGGATAGGCTCTAATAATGGTTTTGTAACTATTTGGTATGACCAGAGTGGTAATGGCAGGGTAGCCAGCCAGACTATACAGACGAATCAGTCAAAAATAATTGAAAATGGTGAAATTTTAACTCAGAACGGAAAGCCTTCTATACAATTTGACGGCATTGATGATTATTTTACAGGACCTGGTTTTGGCCTTGATAATGCTTCCCTGTCTGTTTGTGTAGTGGTAAATGGTAATGCTGTCGGAGCAAATGAAGGAAGAGGTATTTTTGCTTTGGGCGGAGATTACGCAAACTCTTATTCCGGGTTTGTTTTTGAGCGTTCTTCTTTGGGGGGCTCCGAGGGCAATGCTAATTTTTACAATGCATCTCCCTTGACAGGCAGCCTTCTCCAGACTTTTGGGCAAAACATGAACATAAACGGGTTTAGTAGCGGGCAATATTCTATTGTGAAACAATTTGGGGTAAGGGCAGATGCTTATGTGAATAATGTTTTTAATAATGCTACAACCGCAAATGCATTTACAGGTGTTTTCAATTCTGCCAATACATCACGTATTGGTATGTCGGATAAAACATGGAGTGGGGGAATTGCCGATATTATAGTTTTTCCTTCCTCGCTTTCAGCCCAGGACCGTAACGCCATCGAGTGTAATCAAATCAATTTTTATAATATAGTTGTTACTGATGTCACCTTAGGGACCATTCCGGTTGTCCTAAGCGACGCCGGCAATGTTTCATTACCTTACACGGCGGCAACGGGCAACCCAACTAATTATTCAATAACCTGGAGTCCCTCCGCTATTGCCGCAGGTTTTGCTAATGTGAGTGCGGCAGCCATGACACCCGATGGGTCAGGTAATGGTATATTAACAATCAGTTTACCATCAAACCTCCCCGGAGCAGATTATGCCGGTTCATTAGTGGTTAATAACGGATGTGGTAACAGTGTAGTTTACCCTATTGTAATTAAGGTAGTTAATAAAATACTTGATGTTAATTATGCAACTGCCGGCGCTTATAGTTTAAGAAGATTAAGCCCTGCTTATAACGGCCCTGCTATCAGGGTAAGAAAAAGTTCCGGTGGGGAGCAGGATATTAATTTTACTGCCGCAGGCGATTTGGACCTTGTGCAATTAACTGCTTTTGTAGGTTCAGGAGATGGATTTATATCTGTTTGGTATGACCAGAGCGGAAATAGCCTTAATGCCACTCAGTCTGACATCAACTCCCAGCCCCAAATAGTTCTGTCAGGCGCTGTTACCGTGGATGAAAACGGAAAGCCTAAAATTGGTATTAGCAATTCTCGTTACCTTACCGGCAATAGCAATATGTTAAACCCCGGGTCAGCCAGGAGCATCTTTGCGGTTAATCAGGTAAGCAGTTCCAATTTGGGGATTCTTTCCTTTAAAACAAGTAGCCCCTATTTCCTTTTTGAAAGGAGGAAAGCCGCCTCCGGATATTACATATATAGCGATGGTGCAAACAGTTCCAGTGATTACAGGGTAAGCAACGTTTTTAACCTGAACCGGTTAGTTTCATCCTTAACATGGTCAGGAGGGGCTACTAACCTGGTTTACAGGGAAGATAACAGCAACCCTTATACAAGGATTTCTGAAACAGGAATGCCAGGTATAGAAACAGGGGTTAATAATGGATTTTATATAGGCAGGAGTGCCGGTAATTCAAACTCTGATGGTTTTATACAAGAGTTAGTGGTTTTTCCGACAGATCAGGAAGTGAATCGTGCATCTCTGGTTTCTAATATGCGGAATTATTGGTTTACAGCTCCTGTAACGGACCTTCAGCTGACTTCAATAGTATCGCCATCCGCCGGATGCGGCTTAGCGGGAAATCCGCCCTTAACCATAAAAGTTAAAAACAACGGAAACCAGATTTTAAGTGATTATACAATTGCATATACCCTTAATGGAGGCCCTGTTATCAGTGAAGTTATTCCGGGGCCAATTGCCATAGGCGCTGAAATTGATCATGTATTTTCAACCCCGTTATCATTGCCTTTAATTAATACTCCGTATGATTTGGTTACCTCGGTAACGGTATCAGGTGACCAGGTTGCGGCAAATAATAGCAAGAGTAGCACCATTACCCGTTTCCTTTCAGATGGCAGCAATCTTACTATTTCAGGAGATGTGACTATTTGTAGCGGTGATGCAACCGTGCTATCAACAACAGGTGGTAACAATACTATCTGGAAAGTAGCCGGTATTCAGGTAGGTTCGGGGGCAACTTTTAGTGTTTCTCCCACCAGCACAACCACTTATATGGCTACCATCAGCGACCCAAATGGATGTGGCGATTTTGATAAATCAGTCACAGTTACGGTTNCAATAAGCTGGAAATTAATTTAATACAATTTTTGTCGTGTACTTAAAGAAAAATTAGTTTAATGACACACCCTCTCTATCCAGAGGGGACAGCTTCAATCTTACTTAAAGTTTGTACCTTTGCTACTTTGTAAACCGCAACTATGTCAAGACAAATAAAGCTAATATGGGATTTCCGCGGCCCCGGTGCAGCCAAAACCGCTGAACACCATGAAAAACACCTCAAAGAATATATTGCCATTGAAAAGCTTCCTCTGAATATTACAGGGTTTACCATTATTAATGACATGTATGCCACAGCCTGGATGGTAGTAACTGATGATTATATGATACCCGTACGGGATGCACTAAAACCGCACCGTGGGGAAGTTTATCAGTAGGCCGTGTAGTCGCCAGTGTTCCGCTACTATTTTATAAATAAAAAAAGCCCCAGTACTGTTCTGAGACTTTTTTATTGTTGATTAATTGAGAATGGAACTGAAAACTGCGACAGCTTAATTGGCTACTTCACTGATGAACTTTATCCGCATGAGCCTCAATTCTTCGGTATCATATTCGCCGTCAAATTCTTTAAGCGCATCTTTAATGTTGTCCGATTCTGAGTCCATGTAGTAATCATGGATTTCTTCCTGCTGGTCTTCGTCCAATATCTCGTCTATCCAGTATTTTATGTTCAGTTTTGTCCCACTGTAAACTATCTGTTCCATTTCTTTCAGCAGGGCATCCATATCCAGGCCTTTGGCTTTAGCAATATCATTAAGCGGTAACTTACGGTCAATGTTTTGTATGATATAGAGTTTGAGGCCGGAATTGGCCCCGGTAGATTTCACCACAAGGTCATCAGGGCGAACAATATCATTATCTTCTACATAACGTGCAATAAGCTCCACAAAATCTTTACCGTATTTTTTGGCTTTGCCCTCGCCCACACCATGCACATTACCCAGTTCTTCAAGAGTTACAGGATATTTAAGTGCCATATCCTCAAGAGAAGGATCCTGGAATACCACAAATGGCGGCACCCCTAATTTTTTAGCCACTTTTTTACGCAAGTCGCGCAGCATGGCCATAAGGGCTTCGTCTGCCGTACCGGTTGATTTGGATGCAGTAACCACGGCTTCATCCTCATTTTCATTAAAATCGTGATCCTCGCTCATCATGAAAGAATGCGGGTTTGCCAGGAAAGCCTGCCCCTTATGCGTAAGTTTTAGTACGCCATAAGACTCTATGTCTTTTGAAAGGTAACCTTCAACAAGCACCTGCCTAATGAGCGCCATCCAGTATTTGTCATCACGATTGTTACCTGTACCAAAAAATCCCTGCGTGTCTGTTTTGTGTGCCTTGATGATAGCATTTACTTTTCCCGTAAGGGTAAAAATAACTTCTTTAGCTTTGTAGAGTTGCCGGGTATCCCGCACCACCTTGAGTAAAACTGCCAGTTCTTCCTGCGCTTCTGTTTTCTTTTTCGGATTTCGTACATTATCATCCATATCAGCGCCCTCACCGTTAACCTCGTCAAAATCTTCACCGAAATAATGGAGGAGGAACTTACGGCGGCTCATGCTGGTTTCGGCGTAGGCCACTACTTCCTGTAAAAGGGCAAAGCCGATTTCCTGCTCGGCCACAGGCTTGCCACTCATAAATTTTTCCAGTTTTTCAATATCTTTATAGGAGTAATAAGCAACACAGTGCCCTTCGCCGCCATCACGGCCTGCCCGGCCTGTTTCCTGATAGTAGCTTTCCAGTGATTTTGGGATATCATGGTGTATAACGAAACGGACATCGGGCTTATCAATACCCATTCCAAACGCTATGGTTGCTACTACGACGTCAACATCTTCCATAAGGAACATGTCCTGGTGCTTGGCACGTGTTTTGGCATCAAGCCCTGCGTGGTACGGTACTGCGCTTATGCCGTTGACCTGCAGCACCTGTGCTATTTCTTCTACTTTTTTACGGCTGAGGCAGTATATAACACCCGACTTTCCTTTATGCTGCCGGATAAAGCGGATGATATCCGATTCTACATTTTTGGTCTTCGGACGTACTTCATAGTACAGGTTAGGCCTGTTAAAGGACGCCTTGAAAGTGTTAGCATCGGGCATGTCAAGGTTTTTCAGGATATCTTCCTGTACCTTTGGCGTGGCTGTTGCAGTAAGCCCGATAACAGGCACATCGCCGAGCTGCCTTATTATACTGCGCAGGTTGCGGTATTCGGGTCGGAAGTCATGTCCCCATTCGGATATGCAGTGTGCCTCGTCAATAGCCACAAAGGAAAGTTTTACGCTCCTGAGAAAAGTAATGTATTCTTCTTTAGTAAGCGATTCAGGGGCAACATATAAAAGTTTGGTTATGCCTGAGGTTATATCTTTCTTAACCTGGTTTACCTCCGTTTTGGTAAGTGATGAATTAAGGACGTGGGCTATGCCGGTTTCGCTTGATAAACTCCTGATAGCATCTACCTGGTTCTTCATCAGGGCTATTAAGGGTGAAACTACAATTGCGGTACCTTCAAGCACAAGGGCTGGAAGCTGGTAGCAGAGCGATTTGCCACCTCCTGTAGGCATAATTACAAAGGTATTGTGCCCTGTAATAATACTCCTCACGACATCTTCCTGCAGGCCTTTAAACGTGTTAAAACCAAAATACTTTTTTAACTCTTTATGTAAGTCAATTTCGGTCGGTTTCATTATTTATTAATAGTAATTTACATAAATTTGCAGAACCTAAAGATACAAAAATCTTTATTACCCGCAAATATTTAAACATTCACAAAGCGTGATAAACAAAGACGCAATACTGGCTTCTGCCAAAAAGACGATATATTCTGAAAGTGAGAGCATTGGCAAGCTGGCACAGTTCCTTGATGATGGATTTGCAGAAGCTGTGCAGTCGATATATAACTGCAGAGGCCGTTTTGTAGTAACCGGTATAGGTAAGAGTGCACTAATCGCACAAAAAATTGTAGCCTCACTTAATTCTACCGGAACCCCTTCCCTGTTCCTTCATGCCGCTGAAGCCATTCACGGCGACCTGGGCATGGTGCAGCCCGGAGATGTGGTAATGTGCATTTCAAAAAGCGGCAACAGCCCCGAAATTAAAGTACTGGCTCCGTTACTCAAGCGTGTTGGCAACCTGCTGATAGGGATGACGGCCAGCAAAACATCTTTCCTGGCAAAACAATCCGATTTTGTACTCCATGCGTATGTAGACCATGAGGCGGACCCTAACAACCTGGCCCCTACCAACAGTACCACAGCACAACTTGTACTTGGCGACGCACTTGCTGTATGCCTTATAGAAATGCGGGGATTCAGGAGCGAAGATTTTGCTAAATACCATCCGGGCGGCGCGCTGGGCAAAAAACTGCTGCTGCGCGTTGGCGATATGCTCGACGGCACACACAAGCCGGTAGTTAGCCCCGACTGCAGCATTAAAAAGGCTATTGTGGAAATTTCAGAAAAAAGGCTGGGAGTTACGGCAGTCATTGAAAATGAAAAAGTAGTAGGGATAATTACTGACGGTGACATAAGGCGAATGCTAAACAATCATGACAACATTGCCGGCTTAACTGCCAGGGATATTATGACACACAACCCAAAAATGATAAAATCGTCTGACATGGCAATAGATGCCCTCCATACCCTTGAGAATTTCTCCATTACACAGCTTGTAGTAGCTGATGAGGGTGAGTATAAAGGTATATTGCATTTACACGACATTTTAAAAGAAGGCATTGTATAATGGCAAAAAATAAATCGGGCGAAATGTCCTTTTTAGACCACCTGGAAGAACTGCGCTGGCTGCTGGTACGCAGTTCTATTGCTATTGTTATTTGTGGCTGTATAGCCTTTACATTCAGTGATTTTATCTTTGATGAGATTATTTTTGCGCCTAAGGATGGTGATTTTATTACCTACCGCTTTTTTTGCGACCTTGCCAATAAATATGACCTTGACAAAAGCTTTTGTATAAAGCAACTGCCTTTTGAAATACAGAGCCGCACCATGGACGGCCAGTTTTCAACTGATATCTGGACCTCAATAACAGCAGGCTTTATACTGGCATTCCCTTTTATTTTATGGGAATTCTGGAAGTTTATAAGCCCGGCGCTGTATGACCGGGAAAAAAAATATGCCGTGGTATTCATTATTACTACTTCAATACTTTTCTTTATCGGTGTACTCTTTGGGCACTACCTTATAACACCGCTCTCCCTCAATTTTTTAGGGAATTATAAAATCAGCGATGTGGTAAAGAACGATATAGACCTTGATTCCTACCTTAGCTTGGTAAAGACTACAGCCGTATCGTGTGGCCTGGTTTTTGAAATGCCGGTAATTATGTATTTCCTGGCAAAAATAGGGCTGGTAAGCGCGGGCTTCTTAAGGAACTACAGGCGGTATGCTTACGTGATAATCCTTATAATTGCTGCCATAGTAACGCCTCCTGATGTAGTAAGCCAGCTCATTGTAACCATACCGCTGGTTATACTGTATGAGGTAAGTATACTCATTGCGGCACGAATGAATAAAAAACGATTAAAAGAAGAAGCAAATGGCTGATTTGGTACAGGAATTTAATGACTACCGCCAAAAGATGAACGACAAGCTGCTGGCGGATAACAACAAGATAATAAAACGCATTTTTAACCTGGACACCAACGCCTACATGGAGGGCGCTCTTGACGTTAAAACTAAAGAACTGCTGGGGCTTGTGGCTTCGGCTGTGCTAAGGTGCGATGATTGCATCAAATATCACCTGGAAACCTGCCATAAAGAAGGCCTTTCAAAAGAACAGGTTATGGAAGCACTTGGCATAGCCACACTGGTGGGCGGAACCATAGTGATACCGCACCTCCGGAGGGCTTATGAGTTTTGGGAAGCGTTGGAAGAAAAGGCAGGAAGCTCTAATCAATAACAATATTACTATGATACTAAGGGCAGATAATCTTGTAAAGACATATAAAGGCCGTACAGTTGTAAAAGGGATATCCGTTGAAGTGAAACAGGGCGAGATTGTAGGTTTGCTTGGCCCTAACGGAGCCGGCAAGACCACCTCTTTTTACATGATAGTGGGCCTGGTAAAGCCAAATTCAGGGAAGATATTCCTGGATAATATGGAAATAACCGATTTCCCAATGTATAAGCGAGCACAAAACGGTATCGGCTACCTGGCACAGGAAGCATCGGTATTCCGTAAACTGAGCATTGAAGATAACATCCTCAGCGTGCTTCAGCTGACAAAACTTTCCAAACAGGAGCAGGAAGCTAAAATGGAAGCGCTGATAGATGAATTCAGCCTGCAGCACATCCGTACTAACCGTGGCGATCTACTGTCAGGAGGTGAAAGAAGGCGTACGGAGATTGCACGTGCACTGGCCACCGACCCAAAATTCATCCTGCTGGATGAGCCTTTTGCCGGCGTTGACCCTGTAGCGGTAGAGGACATCCAGCGTATAGTGGCCCAGCTTAAAAACAAGAACATAGGCATCCTTATAACCGACCACAATGTGCAGGAAACACTTGCTATTACCGATAAAACGTACCTTATGTTTGAGGGCGGTATCCTAAAGGCCGGCGTACCTGAAGAGCTTGCTGCCGACGAAATGGTGCGTAAGGTTTACCTTGGGCAAAACTTTGAACTTCGTAAAAAGAAGCTCGACTTCAGCCAGCACACGGAATCACGCGAAGTACCCGAACAGGAAAATTTTTGATAATATCATAAAGCCCTCTCAAACGAAAGGGCTTTTATATTTTAGATAAAAGTGAGAATAACAATTAATACTTAAAACAATAACATGTGCAATCAAGCCTGTATCAGCGCTTAATTTTTTAGCAATAAACCTTTAGGTGCAAATAATTCATCTTTATCATACATATTGAGGTATAAAATCTTCTTTTCACCTTTACCTTCAATAGTAATTTCATATCTGTCCAGCATCCCCATACCCATAATACCGTTTTTACTTTCAAAAGCACAACAGCTGCCAAGCCTTATATAAGTAACTGTTTCACCATTAGGGCCGGTGAGGCGGTCCAGATACTTTCTTTCATTTTCCGGGCCATTTGCTACACCTCCCACTTTTACAGGATTTTTCTCGGAATAACCATAGTCTGCTGAAATTGTAGCCCCCCTGTCAGTTTTTTTCGCGGCTACTGTACCACCACACCCCTGTAATACAATAACACAAACCGACAATAGCACTTTAATGCCTCTCATATATTAATATTAAAATTGTATAGTGTTATGACTAAGCCCTACGAATCACTTACAAATATACAAAATATGCTACCTTTTACACCTGCTTTTGAGCTGATGCTGGCTTCCATTGAAGATATTCACATCAACATCTCCTTTTATCCCTTTTATAACTGCGCGGTCTGTAAACTGCCAGAAGAGCCACTCAGGGCGTATTTCATCATCAAAAAAGCTATAATTGGCAATCCATAGGTCATAACCTTTAAATTCTTCCCGTAAAAAATCGGTATAAAAACTTTCCCCGCTATAAATTACAGGTTTCATGCCATAGTGCCTTTCTACCTTGTCCAGCCAACGCTTCAGGCCGCTTTTCAGGCTGTCAATACTTTGCTTACTGGGTATTTGCTCAATATCGAGCACCGGTGGGAGGTCGCCTTTTTTGAGGGTAACATTTTTTATAAAGTTATCAGCCTGTTGGACGGAGTTTTCGTTAGGCCGGTAGTAATGGTAGGCGCCGCATAGAAAACCATACTCACGCGCTTTCTGCCAGTTTGTTTTAAACCGTCTGTCAAGGCTGTTCTTTCCCGCAGTGGCACGAATGAAAATAAACTTCAGCGGAAAATCATTACTGCCCTTGTGCACACTGTCCCAGTCAATCTCTCCCTGGTAGTGTGATACATCAATACCAAATACCTTATCCTTGTGGCGTGATACAATTTCATATATGCGCAGGTCAGTAATTTTGCGTTCTTCTTTTTTTCCTAAAGCCTCAATACGTTTATTACTTTTAAAACCGAGGTAGTATAGCAAGCCATGCCTGTAGTTGTATGCCATGGCTACAAGGAATGATACAACCAGTAAAGCCAGCGAATAGCGCAGTATTTTACCGGGAGTAAGTGTTTTTTTTGTGCTACGGGGTTTCGCCTTCCGCTTTACGGTTTTTGGCGGCACGCGCTTCATTTACTGAGCCTTGCTGAATTTATTGGTTAGTGCCGAAAGTACCACATAAAAAAGAATAATAAGCGGTATTCCGAGGTACTGGAAAAAGAACAGCAACAACACCGAAACAATGAGGAATATAAACTGCGTTTTGTTATGTTCCCAATTAAAGTATTTTACCTTTAGCGAAAAGAGCGGTATTTCGGCATTGAGCATATAAGCGCTAAGGAGGCTTATACCTACCAGTACATATGGATTGCTAAGCGATTCAAAAATCCATCCTTCACCTCCGGTGTGATGCAGTATTATAGGCAGGCTCATTATGAAGAGGGCATTGGCAGGAGTTGGCAACCCGATGAATGAGTCTGTCTGCCTTGAATCAACATTGAACTTGGCAAGCCTGTAGCATGATGCGAGTGTGATGATAAAACCAAAATACGGCAAGATGCCCATGTAATTATTTTCGGCAGCAAGATTATATTCTTCGTGCATATCGTTGATATTGACCAGTAGCTGGAACATGGCTACACCAGGCACTACACCGCTGGTAACCATATCGGCAAGGGAATCAAGCTGAAGGCCAATGGGGCTTTGGGCTTTAAAAATACGGGCAAAAAATCCGTCCCAAAAATCAAAAAATATACCCATACACACCCAAAAAAATGCCATCTGGAGGTTGGTTTCAAACGCATATACAAGGGCGATAAGCCCAGACGCCAGATTAAGCAGGGTAATAAGGTTAGGGATATGTTTTTTTAGAGCCATATATACTTTTGTTTATTACCGCAAAGTTAACACAATAAGTTAATAGAATTGGAGTTTAGTAATTGAGAATTTTATATCATATTTGTACAAAATAATTGCCTTGAAAAAAGTACATGCGGCTTTACTGTTTATGCTGGCACTCTGCACCCATGCCCAGTCCGTACGGAAATACTCCAATGAGTTCCTGAACATCGGTGTGGATGCTGCCGCTTTGGGTATGAGCAATGCTGTAACAGCCCAAACCGGGGATGTAAATTCCGGTTACTGGAATCCGGCAGGCCTGCTACAGGTTAAAGATAAGCAGGTAGCCCTGATGCACGCAAGCTACTTTGCCAATATTGCACAATATGACTATGCCGCTTTTGCCATGCCGATAGATGAACGCAGCGCCATAGCCATATCGGCCATACGCTTTGGTGTTGACGATATTTTAAATACCACACAACTTATTGACAGCGAAGGCAATATTGACTATAACCGCATCAGCCTGTTCTCTGCTGCCGATTATGCTTTTACAGTGTCTTATGCCCGTTCGTTACCGCTGGATGGGTTTAATTATGGAATCAATGCTAAAGTAATACGCCGTATCATTGGGAAATTTGCGACATCATGGGGTTTCGGATTTGATGTAGGCCTGCAGTATGAAACTAAAAATGAATGGAAGTTTGGCCTTATGCTGCGTGATATTACCACAACGTACAATACCTGGACAATTGATGAGGAGGAGTATAATACCATAAAGGATGCCGTGCCGGGCGAAAACCAGGAACTGCCAGAAACTACTGAAATTACGGCACCAAAGGCTCAATTTGGCATTTCAAAAAAGTTTATCATAAGATACGATTACAGCCTTGTAGCCGCCATGAACCTGAACATGCAGTTCGCACAGACCAATGATATTATTTCGAGTGAAATTGTAAGTATTGACCCTGCCTTAGGGTTTGAGGCCGGCTACATTGACCTTGTTTTTGTCCGCGCCGGGGTAGGTAATTTCCAGAATATCACCCAAATTGACAATACACAGAAATTAAGTTTCCAGCCGAACATAGGGCTCGGCTTTAAATACAAAGGCATACAGGTGGATTATGCCCTTACTGACCTTGGCGACCAGAGTGCGGCTTTGTATTCCAACATCTTTTCCCTTAAAGTAGATTTAGGTATCTTTAGGCGCTAAAATTTGTACTATGCGCAGCCTGAAAAACCTGTCTTTTCTTCTGATTATACTTTTTTATTTTACTGTATCCGCACAACCTGCGCTGTCAGATAAAGCCCGGATAAGCCTGCTTACCTGCGGCCCGGGTAATGAATTGTATTCAGTTTTTGGGCATACGGCTATACGTGTGGCCGACCCTGTAACCGGTACTGATGTGGTTTACAACTATGGCATGTTTGACTTTACTACTGCTAATTTTTACCTAAAGTTTGTAAAAGGGGACCTGCAATATTTTGTTGCTGCTGATTATTATGAAGATTTTTTGGATACATACCGCTACTATAACCGGGATGTATATGAGCAGGTGCTTAACCTTACCTATGCGCAAAAGCAGAGTATTGCTGTTGCACTTAACCAAAGCCTTACGTTAAAGGAGCGCTTTTATACTTATAAATTCATTGACCGCAACTGTACCACTAAGGCCGCTGATATACTCAGGGCCCATGTCCCGGGAGGTATATCTGATATAAATAAAGACAAAGGCAAAACCAACAGGGCTATAATTCTGGAAAAACTACAGGGTAAGTTCTATGAAAGCCTTGGTATTAACCTCATGTTTGGTTACAAGACCGATAAAGAGCAATATAACCTTTTCCTGCCTATGCAGCTGTTACAGGGAGTTGATAATACTGTAACAACCCGGGGTGCGCTTGCAGCGCCTGCGCTACGGATTTATACATCTACAGCAAAGCACACAACACCCTGGTGGAATAACATCTACACTTTTAGCCTTGTGATGCTGGTGGTACTCCTTGTGACCCGCAGGAAAAAGGCCGCGATTGCCTACCTTGCCGTTACAGGTATTTTGGGCGTTTTTTTGAGCACTGTTGGGTTTTATTCCCTGCATGAAGAAGTACGGCTAAACTATAACGCCCTGCTGTTTAACCCCTTGTTCCTGGTGTTGTTGTATTTTATGATAAAAAACAACCAAAAAGGGATACGTTTACTGGTTTATGCCTGCCTTTGCTGCCTTGGCGTTTATACCGGCTTTATGCTGGATAAGCCCCACCTGGTGATGATGCTGCCGGTAATGATTACGAGCCTGGTTGTGCTCCTTCGGCAACTGAAACATAAGCGTTTTTCTAGAAATTGAAGCAACTCTTACAGAGAGGGAGGGGCGAATGCAGATACATACAGGTTGATAGGCCTAGCCCTGATGGAAGCGGCATCCTCCCCGCTGCCGCGTTTATGGCAGCGGGGAGATATAGCTGACAGCAGGAAATACGGCTACAAAAATGCGCTTAAATCCCCGCTCCAAACCTGAATTACTTGGAATAACAATTATCTTTGTGCAAACTATAATTATTATACTGTGTTGTTTTTCAGCAAGCCGAAGCCGGTACTGGCCGACCTTATACCGGATAACTATACCGATATCCACTCGCACCTTTTGCCAGGTATTGATGACGGGGCAAAGGATATTGACGATACCCGGTCGCTGTTAGGCAGCCTCAGGGAGCTCGGCTTCAGCCGGTTTATCACGACACCGCATATACTAACGGGCGTCTGGAACAATACCCGTGAAGGGATTACTGCCCTGGAACAGGACATTTTGCTATCGTTTGGGGAGGGAGTTTCAGGTGCTACTTTTAAAGCTGCTGCGGAATACTTTATGGACGATACTTTCTTTAACCTTATTAAAGAGGAACCGCTTTTGACGCTAAAAGATAATTATGTCCTGGTTGAAATGTCTTACCTGAACCCTCCATTGCCGTTGTATGACATACTGTATGAATTGAGGCTGAGGGATTATGTGCCTGTGCTGGCCCATCCTGAACGTTACGTGTTTTACCACGGGAATATGGAGTATTATAAAAAGCTTAAAAAAGCCGGATGCCTGTTACAGCTTAACCTGCTCTCTGTCACAGGGTATTATGGCAAAGGGGTGGCCGAGGCTGCCACAGCGCTTCTTGAAGCGGGGATGATAGATTTTACAGGTTCAGATGTGCACCACAACAGGCACGCAGCATCCTTTAAAAATAAAGTAGTACTGAAAAAAACAGATGCGCTTGAGAGGGCCATAAGCAACAATTCCGTTTTTAGCTGGTAAAAACGGAATTGTTAGTTGATTTTTTTTTTATATGAAGTCTATCGTTTTAGGATACGTTGCCAAAGTGTTTTCTTCTTGTCGGTTTCAGGGCCGTAGCCGTAACCGTAGCCGTAGCCGTAGCCATATCCCTTCTTCATGCCACAGTCATTTAATATGACAGACATATTTGGAAGTTTTTTGTCTTTATATAATCCTTCAGGAATTGCGAGCATACGTTTATCAAGGTGGTTGGCACGCACTACATAAAGGAAGCAGTGAGCAAACTTTGCAATAATAACAGTGTCGGTCACCAGGCTTACGGGTGCGGTATCAACAACAATATAGTCGTATTGAGTTTTAAGCTCTTCAAAAAGCGCTTCCACTTTAGGATGCATGAGAAGTTCTGCCGGATTGGGCGGTATGATTCCCGGAGGCATTACATACATATTTTTAAAGCCCTCCTGTTTTATGATCAGGTCTTTATAGTTGATATCAGTAGATGAAAGATAATTACTCAAACCTTTTGAAGGAATATTGATATATTCATCAAGCTTTGGGTTCCTGATATCCATTGCCATTAGCAATACCCGCTTGCCCGATAATGCTATTGTAGAGGCAAGGTTAACAGAAATAAAGGTTTTGCCTTCTTTGGGAATTGTAGATGTTACAAAAATAGTTTTAGCCACGCCTGCCGGCACCTGGTTGAGCATAAATTCCAGGTTAGTGCGTATAATACGTAATGATTCTGCCGTACTGGAACGGCTGTTAAGGGTAATGATCTGGTTATTTTCTTCGGCACGGGGTACATCACCTAAATAAGGTATATCTAAAGCTAAAAGGTCAGATGCCGCATGAATTTTAGTATCCAGAAGGTCTATTATATAAATAATGCCAAACGGGATTAAGCACCCCATAAATAAGGCGACCAGGTAAATGACATTGCGCCTGGGCGATACCGGAGTATCAGAAGCCATAGCGGAATCTATAATTTTAGCATTAGGCGATGTCGAGGCCAGTGATATAGCTGTTTCCTCTCTCTTGGTAAGCAGGAATACAAACAATGCTTCCTTTATTTCCTGTTGGCGCGATATCCCTTTTGACTCTCTTTCCTGCCTTGGCAAATCACTGATACGGCCTGCAATACGGTTTTGCTGGGCGGCCAGGTCCTTTTTCTTAATTTCAAGCCCTGATCTTATCCTGTCGATACTGGAAATTATATTTTGTTTAAGTGCACTTAACTGCGAGTTGATTTTTATGATTCTTTTGTTTTCCGGCCCGGCAGTTGACTGCAATTTTTTCTTTTCTGCCAAGAGTGCATTATACTGTTCTATGAGTAGTGGCGCATTGTTGGCGTCTTCAGAGGATACTGTGAGTACATTTGCAGGTATAAGGTCTTCTTTGTTATTGACTACATATTGGCGTAGTGAATCTACAATCCTTATCTGGGTTTCGGTTTCTATTAATGATTTTTCGAAATCAGCCGCATTCTGAAGGAAGAGGCCTCCCTGGGCAACAAGATCGGTAAGATCATTTCGTTTTTTATATATTTCGGCAATCCTTTCAACAGAGTCAAGTTCAATACCAATAGAATCCAGCCTCCCATCAATAAATTTCTTGGTATTCCTGAAAATTAAGTTCTTGTCTTTTACAGCGTCATTATTATAACAATTAATCACACTATTGAGGAAATCTTCGGCTCTTTTTCGGTTATCATCTATAAAAGACAATTGTACCACACTGGTGCGGTCTTCAACAAGTTTTACTCCAAGCCGGCCCATAAAGTTACTGGTTACCCTGCTTAAAGGTTTTATGTGTATTATGATATTGAACGGATTATCATTTTTCAGGTTATTTACAATTGTAAAAGAATATTTTTGGTATTTAATTTGTTGCCCGAAATTATATTGTCCAATCAGTTGCTCATTGTTATTATATAAGATAAACTGGTTTCCACTATTATATTCTACTTTCAGGAGTAAAGACTCGGGGAAATTCTTCTCGTCTTCAAAGATAATTTCAATGGGGCTGTCTTTATATAAATCAGATTTCTTAACAACGCCTTCGCTAATATAATTTATATGAAGATTAAGTTCTTTGATTGCTGAGTTAACTATCGTGCGGGATTTGATTATTTCTATCTCGTTATCAACGGTATTTTTTATTTTCCCGAGCATATCCATATCCCCTAACATGGCAAGGTCTGACACTACCCCCCCCTTTTTATCATCTTTAACTAATATTGTTGCTGTAGCACTATATAAGGGGACAGAATATCTAAGGTAGGTATAGGCAATTACAAAACAAGCTATAGTACCTAAAGCAAACCAATACCATTGCGATAAATATTTATATATATTTTCTTTTAAATTATAACGGGATAATCCTACAAGATCCTTTTGTTGCTGCATAATACTACCTGGTACTTAAAGCAATTATAGTAACTATTAATGAAAGTGCTGAGATTCCTACTGTAAGGTTGGGCCCTATAACTGATGAGTTTACCCTTGTCCTGTTTTGTTTAACATACACAACGTCATTGTGGGCAAGATAATAATAGGGTGAAGTAATTAGTTTGGGATCTGTAATATCGACACTTGCTACGGTTGTAGCGCCATCTTTGTCCCTGATTACAAGTACTTCCTTTCTTTTACCATAAATGGTCATATCGCCACATTCGCTCAAAGCCTCGAGTATGGTTATCCGGTCACCGGTCACCCGTACTGCCCCGGGACGTGAAACCTCCCCTACTACAGACACTTTAAAATTTAGTATCCTGAGATTAACCCCGGGATTTACAATATAGTTTTTCAGGAGCTGTTTTATTTTTTCTTCTGCCTGTATCCTTGTCAAACCAGACAGTTTTATTTTACCTAATACAGGAAAATCTATTTCTCCCCTTTGGTCAAGGATATAACTGTAAAGAGTAGGATCTACAATATTTCGGTTTTCACTACTCTGCATGTTAAGGTAAATGAGATTAAAATCCTTTGCCAGTTCAGGTTCTTCAGCTGTCACTGTAATAAGTAAATTATCATCGGGCTGCAGCGTATTTTCATAGAGTGTACCCTCTGCAGCAATTCCCTTTGTATTCTGAAGATAATGTATAGCTTTGTTAGATGCGCATGAATTAAAGAAAAGTGCTGCCAGAAGCAGCAGAAAAGCATAAATTTTAGTGTGTAAACTCATGTGTACAAATATATATTTTTTTTGATACAAACCGGCTTTATTCTTTAACAGCTATATTTGAATTATAATCATTGTAAATGGAGTTCATACTGATAAATTCAGGGACTATTCTTTTCATGAGTAGTACTATTTCATGTGGTGAATAAGTATTGGCCAACACAATAAGTTCATCAATATTTGCCTGCAACTCATTGAATTCCTCATAAATTTCGCGGGCTATCATTATTTTCTCATTATGTGTGGGCAATGTTTTGGATGTATCATTAAGAAGTTCTTCATATAGTTTTTCGCCGGGGCGCAAACCTACAATTTTTATTTCAATATCTTTATCGGGCACAAAACCTGCCAGGCGTATCATTTTTTTGGCAAGGTCAATAATCTTTACCGGCTTACCCATATCAAAAATATAAATTTCACCACCTTTACCCATAGATCCTGCTTCAAGTACAAGCTGGCAGGCCTCAGGTATGGTCATAAAATACCTGATGATGTCCGGATGTGTTAGTGTAATAGGGCCTCCCTCCTCTATCTGCTTTGTAAAAAGTGGCACTACAGAACCATTAGAGCCCAGCACATTACCGAATCTGGTTGTAATAAATTTTGTCCCGCACTCGCTCCCGGTAGCCCGAAGATGGTTCTGAAGGGATTGCACGTATTTTTCGGCTATGCGTTTGCTGGCCCCCATTACATTGCTTGGATTTACTGCTTTATCCGTTGATACCATAACAAAACTCCCTGTATTATACTTACACGCCAGGTCAGCGATGGTCTTGGTCCCCAGAACATTAACAAAAATAGCTTGTGAGGGGTTTTCCTCCATAAGTGGTACATGCTTATAAGCCGCCGCATGATAAACCACGTCTGGCTTGAACCTCTCAAAAACGCTCTCCATCATACCTTTGTTTCTTACATCAGAGATGACCGAAAACAATTGTGCATCAGTACGGATTTTTTCTACTTCAAGCCTAAGGTGGTGGAGTGGCGTTTCGGCCTGGTCCAGCATAATCACTTTTTTGGGATTGAACTGTATTACCTGCCTAACAATTTCACTCCCTATAGAGCCGGCAGCCCCGGTTATCAGTACTTTTTTGCCTTTTAACTGGTGTGATATGCTATTGTTATCAAGTACGATAGGTTTCCGTTCCAGAAGGTCCTGTATCTGGAAATTTTTAATTTTTTTTGAGATTTCTTTTTGGTCTTCCCAGTCCGAAACAAGCGGGACTGTATAAACTTTGTAGCTGAACTCGAGGCATTCATCAACTATATTTAGTTTTTCCTCTTTGGTAAGGCTTTTATCCGCCAGGATCAGTGCGTGCGCCCCAAAAACCCTCATTAGGGTTGATGTCCTTTTTTTATGCTGCAAAATGGGAAGCCCCAATATCATTTTTGACTTGTTCTGGCTAAACTTATCTATAAAGCCTACCAGCTTGAACCTGCCCGGCATTTCTGACTTCAGTGCATTTGCGACGGCAATGGCATTAGCATCAGTACCATAGATTATTGCTTTTACAAGCTGGTTGTTGCGGGAACTGTAAAGGTAATTTTCAAAAAATTGCTTTACAAGCACCCTGTAGAGAAAGAGGCAGCTAAAGGAGAAAATAGCATTAATCAGGATGCCAATACTCAAATATACGAGGTGGCCTGTAAAATATTTGTAAATCGTATTGAAAGTAAGTAAAAGGAACGCTGCGGTAAACTGTGAGAAAAATATTTTTACTGCGTCTATATAAGATGAATGGCGGATTATGCCTGAATATGTCCTGAAAACCCTGAAGGTAAACAGGCTTACAAACAGGTATACCGGGATGCTTACAACATAAAGCTTTGGTTTTACATATAGTATACCGGTGCGGTATATAATTACATAGGAAAGTATACCGGTAACAGTAATTACAAGGAGGTCGAGCAGCAAAATAATCCAGCGTGGCAGGTAACCAAGATTATGTATGGTTTGCCACAACTTGGTATTATTAAGCGTATGCTCAATAGCATTGACTATATTGCCTTTTACTTTTCTATTCACTGTTAAATTTTACGTCAAAACCTTATTTGTAAATATACAAAATTTAACATTTAAGGTATGTATAAGAAAAAAAATCACAAAAAATAATTTTCTAAGACCCTTTTTATACGGTGCCTGTCATCATTGGTAAGGTTAGAACCTGATGGCAGGCAGAGCCCGTTTTCAAACAACGTTTCCGATACTTTACCACCATAGTAAGGATATTTTTCAAAAACAGGCTGCAGGTGCATAGGTTTCCACAGTGGCCGTGATTCTATGTTATCTCTTTCCATGGCAAGCCGTAGTCCTTCGCGTGTTTTGCCGTTGCTTTTTTCAGGGTCAATGACAATCGATGTAAGCCAGTAATTGGAATAGTAATTGGGATCCGGCTCTTTATGTAGCGTTACAGCAGGATTAGATGCAAATATACTGCTATAAAAACCATGCATCTCCCTACGCAGGCTGATATGCGCATCAAGCACTTCCATCTGGCCCCTGCCTATCCCCGCGCATATATTACTCATCCTGTAGTTATACCCAACTTCACTGTGCTGGTAATGAGGCGCATTATCCCTGGCCTGGGTTGCCAGGAAAACTGCCTTATCTTTAGTTTCTTTAGTCTTAGTTACTATAGCACCCCCACCAGAAGTAGTAATAATCTTATTTCCATTGAATGATAATATGCCTATATCGCCAAATGTGCCACATTTTTGCCCTTTATAGCTGCTGCCTAATGCTTCGGCGCTGTCTTCAAGTACCGGGATACCATATTTTGCAGCTGTTTTTTTTATTTCATCTGCTTTAAAAGGCATTCCGTATAAATGTACGGCAATAATTGCTTTAGGTTTTTTGCCTTTAGCAGTCCTGTCTTTTATGGCTTCTTCAAGGGCAGCCGGGCATATATTCCAGGTGTCTTTTTCACTGTCGATAAATACAGGGGTAGCGCCCAGGTACATAATAGGGTTAGCCGAAGCGGAAAACGTCATGCTCTGGCAGATAACTTCGTCTCCGGGCTGTATGCCCAGCAGTACCAGCCCTAAGTGTATGGCAGCGGTACCTGAGCTAAGCGCGCCTACAAAAGCACCCTCACCAATATAGTTTTCAATATCCTGCTCAAAACCGGTAACATTTGGGCCAAGCGGCGCCACCCAGTTAGTATCAAATGCTTCACGTACGTATTTCTGCTCATTGCCACCCATATGCGGTGACGAAAGCCATATTTTTGTATTCATATACTTATGTAAGATTATATTTTTATCCTGCTTTAGCCGGTACCCCCATAACACGTGTACCGGGAGGAACGTCATTTAGTATCATTGACTGTCCTCCTACAACAGCATTTTCGCCAATGATAACACCCTGCCTTGTGGACACGCCTATGCCTATTTCGGCTGTTTCTCCAATCTGTGTAAAGCCAGCTAAGTTAACGCCGGGAGCCAGTGTAGCATAGGAAGCAATTTTGCAGTTATGGCCAATGGCACAATTCATGTTGATGATTACAAAATCACCGAGCTGTGTTTCATAATTTACCGAAACCCCAGGATATATTATGATACCCTTTCCTTTCTGTACCTGGGCTGATAACCAGACGTTCCTGGCAATAAGGTTTGGGAAAAAGACATTTTTATCTTTGAGTAAAAGGGCAATCTTTTTTTTAGCAACAGGATTGGCAATACCAATAACAACGTGCAAAGGTGTATCCCCAATATAATTATCAATACTACTGCAGGGCCCCAGCACTGTCCTGCCATACATCATTTTCCCCTGTTTTTCAATATTATCATCAAGGAAGCCGAGCACCCTATAGCCTTGAAAATCAGCAATGTTATAGGAAATATATCCGCCTACATTGCCGGCGCCTATTATTATAAGATCTTTCATTTACTGCAAATACTATTTGTTGTAGTGCACCTGTTAATTTTTCTGAATATTTTCTCCCCAGAAAAAGCAGCCTACTTTTTATGCTGATACGAAGTGAGTACCAGCTTTAGTCCCTTTTTTACGGGCAACTGATACAGCAGCTTACACCAGTTATGGTTGCCTTCTATAAGCTCAGGGCCCTTTTCTGTAATGGCAACGTCCCATCCTACCGACCTGTTGCGTTTATCAAGCAGTGATGCTTTTTTAACCATGGCTATGGTTTCCTGCCAATAGGGGACCTTAAACCCGGTTATGCTTACACCTGTTACGGGATGCACATCTATATCTTCTTTAGTAATATCACTATAAACTCCCGGCCCTTCCACAATACCTGTTTCTGTATTGACAGGAGCTGCTACATTACCGGCTGCCAGGTTATCAACTGCAGAATTAATCGTTATGCGAAGCCTGCAGCCAAGTATAACCACGTTATCTTCGCCATCAAGCTGGGTAAAAATCCTCACTGTATTAAGCCCCGAAGGTGATAAATTATTAAGCTCAGGATGCTGCATCACAAACTCTTCCACATAATCATTATTCATCTCCTTAAGCCTTGCAATCAGGGTATCAGGTGTAAAATCTTTTGCACTACGTACCTCAATCCCCCTGCCGCATTGGCCGGTTGAGCCCTTGAGCACCACTTTGCCTGACATGTTTGCCAGCAGCCTTTCCGCAATATTTTTATCTGCCTGCATCTGCGTGAGAGAAGCGTAATCATGAAGTACAAACTCTTTATAAACTTCCAGAAAACGAAGTTTGTCTTCCAGCACGTCCCTGTATTTTTTAGGGTTCATCTGCAGCTGGTATTCATACATAAAGCCAGTCCCGGCATAGGTATCCCTTACCTGCGGGGTATTCTGGTAAAAACGGAAAAGAAAATAATCTATAAATGATACATTGTACTTTAGCGAGGCTGCTATCATGTCAGCGTATATTTTGGGTTTTGATATACCGTGCTGCCTGTGCACATAATCTACAAACCTGCTGAACTTGGCTTTATCAAGCTCTTTGTAATAATATCCCAGGTACAACAATCTTTTAATCATCAGTTCGTTCCGTTAAATGGCTGTATAGGCCTGTTATCACTCTGGTTTATATCTTTTCGCTGGATAACCTTTATGGCTGTCATCCACAATATTTTTATATCAAGCCAAAGGCTTACGTTGTCTACATAATACACATCAAGCTTAAACTTATCGGTCCAGCTTATGCTGTTGCGGCCGTTTACCTGCGCCCAGCCGGTAATGCCCGGCCTCATTTCGTGCCTGCGCAGCTGCTGTTCGTTATAAAGTGGTATGTATTTAAACAGCAGCGGCCTTGGCCCTACAAGGCTCATATCGCCACTCAGGACATTGATAAGCTGCGGCAACTCATCAACCGATGTTTTCCTGATAAATTTACCCACTCTTGTTATCCTTTCATTATCAGGCAAAAGATTTCCCCGGGCATCCTTGGCGTCTGTCATCGACTTGAATTTTATAATCTTAAATGCTTTTTGATGCTTACCGGGCCGTGTCTGGTAAAAAAACGGGGTGCCTTTATTGGCAAAGGCAATTAATATAGCCGTAATAATAAGTACCGGAGACAACAGCACCAATCCTGTAAACGAGGTAATAATATCGATAAGCCTTTTTATAAAATTTTTATACATCTTTATTAATAACCCTTGTATTCTTTAAGGAGTTCCTGCCATACATTTTCCTGACTGAATTTTGATTTAACAGATTGCCTTGCGTTTACTGAAAGTTTTTCCCTTAGGGCAGAATCTGTATATAATTTTTCCAGCGCCATGTACAACGCCCCAGAATCTTTAACGGGAATAATAAGGCCATTATGCCCATCTGTAATTATTTCATTACATCCGTTAATATCTGTTACTATACATGGCAATCCCATGGCGCCTGCCTGCAGGACTACATTAGGAAAACCTTCCCTGTAGCTGGGAAAGACAAATATATCGCTGCATAACAGATAAGGCCTTATATCATCATGCCTCCCTACAGCCAATATCCCGGGAACATTTTGTATCTGCTTAATTGTTTCCTGACCCAGTACACCATTTTCTTTTTCAAAAGGCCCTACTAGCAGAAGCTTTACATTGTTATAACTACACAAGAGTTTTGTAAAAGCGCCAATTAATTCGTTTATACCTTTTTCCGTGCAGAGCCTGCCCACAAAGGTATAAACAATATCGGCAGGTTTAATACCTAATTCATGTTTTAAATCTTGCTTTAGCTGTATTTTATCGCCGGTATAATCTGTGGAAAAAAATTCGGTATTTATCCCGTTTGAACTGCCATTTGCAATAATTTTCAGTTTATCAGGGCGGCAAAATTTATGTTTTATAATTATATCTTTTAACCCTTTAGAGTTGGGGTAAATTTTATCGGCGCATAAATACGTGATTTTTTCAATATTGTTTAGCAATATCCTTTTTAAGCCTTTTGTACCAAGCAGCGGCATTCCCGCTACGGTATGCATCTTTACCGGTACACCGGCAAATTTAGCCGCAAGCATACCCAAAAGGCCGGCTTTTGGGGTGTGGGTATGGACAATGTAAGGCTTCTCATTTTTTATAAATCTGTATAGTTTAAATAATGTAAGCAAATCATTGAGAGGGCTTATTGTACGTTTCATGTCTATGGCATGCATACGGACACCCTCGCGCAGGGTAACTTCATCAAAGTGTTTTTCATCACGCCCTGTTACACCAATTACATCAAAATGCTCATTCATAAATTTAAGCTGCCCTTTCAGTAAAATATTCATGGAAATAGGTACTGTGGTAATCCTTATAAGCTTTTTCTTCATAGTAAAAGTAATTGCGTCTTTACTTCAGGAGTACATCAAATTCTGACCATATCCTTGAGGCCATTTCCGTATAGGACCTTTTCTTAAATATATATTCCCGGCCTTTTTGAGAAAGGGCATCAGCATTAGCCGGGTCAGATAATATGCTATGCACTGCTTTTGCTATATCTTCAGCTGTAAAATCTATAAGGTGCCCATTACCGTAAGCTTCGTTTACTATATCTTCCTGATCTCTTATTCCTTTTGTAGCGACCACGCAGCAACCTGCGGCAAGATACTCCATGAGTTTTGTTGGCGAAATCTGTTTCAGCAGCCCTGTGTTAGGTATGGCAGCCATACCTATTTTGGTATTTTTTATATTTTCAATAACTTCTTTCCTGGCGACTTTACCGTAAAAGGTAACCAGGTTCTCCGCCCCGATTTTTTTAGTATGCGCTTTAAGGTCAATATCATCCTGCTTATCATGGGACTGCCCCCAAATGTGGAGCTTCAGTGGGCCGTAGGTATCATTATATAATTTTACAGCATCAATAATAATATCAACCCTGCGGCTTTTGGCCAGTGTCCCAATGTAAGTTACATCAAGCTGTTTCTGATTATACGGGATAATATCTTCAAATTCAGAAACTTCAATCCCCATTGGAAAAACAATATATTTATCTGAAAAAGCAGGCCATTTCTGGTCTAAAAAAACTTTCATCTCGTCACTTATTAGCAAGGCCCTGTCGGCATATTTGAGAAACTTCTTCCTTAAAATCAAATCACCCACCGTCTTTATCTTATAAATCATGTTCTTTTTAGAACTCGCAAAAGCATGAAGATGCGATATTTGATGAAAATGCAGCCGTATAATATTTTTTGTTTTCAGATACCATGCCAGGATAAGGTAAACTGGATCGTTCCGGGTATACAGTACATCATACGGCCCGGATTCTTTTACCTTTTTTGTAAATGTAATCAGTTTATGAAACTTATTTATAAAGAAATTGGCAGAGCCTTTTTGAACATATATAAAAGATACATTGTCTTTTTTACTACTTTCTATATTGCTTTTATAGCCTATAAAGGTAATATGACAATTTCTTTTACTTAACGAATTTTCGAGCGTTCCCTGAACAAAAGAATGGTCAGTAGGTATGTCCTTATCAAGCAGTACGGCTACTTTTAATTGTTTTTTATCTAATGAATTAATCATAAACGAAAAGCGGTGTATAACTAAGAAAGGGCTATAGCTTGTAAAATTGTTTGTACCAGGCTACAAATTTAGCAAGGCCAGAACGGATATCCGTAGCAGGCATAAATCCACATGCGGTGGTGAGGTCTGATATATCAGCAAAGGTGGCATATACATCACCTGGCTGCATTGGCTTAAAATTCTTTACAGCTTTTTTACCTATGGCTTCTTCAAGTGCTTCGATGAAATTTATCAGCCTCACAGGTTTATTATTGCCAATATTGTAAAGCCTGTAGGGGGCCGCTACTGAAAAAGCAGGATCAGGTTCTGTGCTGTTATGATTGTTTACCGGCTGGGGGATAACATCTAAAAGTTTTACTATTCCGTCAACAATATCGTCTATATATGTGAAATCACGCATTAAATCACCATTATTAAAAACATCTATAGGCTGACCTTCAAAAATCTTTTTTGTAAAACTGAAATATGCCATATCCGGCCTGCCCCAGGGACCGTAAACGGTAAAAAACCTTAGGCCTGTAGTGGGTATGTTAAAAAGATGGGCATAAGAATGCGCCATCATCTCATTGGATTTTTTTGTGGCGGCATACAGACTCACCGGATGATCTGTATGATGTGACGTAGAAAAGGGCATTTCGCGATTCAGGCCATAAACAGAACTGGAAGATGCATATATAAGGTGTTTAGGCTTATGTACCCTGGTTAGCTCAAGTATATTTATGAATCCCTGGATATTGCTCTCAATATAAGCCTGCGGATTATCAAGCGAATACCGCACACCTGCCTGGGCGGCCAAATGTATTATATAATCAAAATTATGTTCTTTGAAGACATTACTTAGCTGGCTGAGATGGCTTATATCTATTTTATAAAAACTAAAGCCAGGGTATTTTATACTGGTATCCTGGCCGGGTACTATACCGAGTTCCTGCAGCCGTCCGTATTTAAGGCTTATATCATAATAACCGTTAATAGAATCAATGCCTACAACGGTATTATTTTCTTCTAAAAGCCGCCTGGAGAGGTGGTAGCCAATAAAGCCTGCGGCGCCTGTTACTAATATTTTCACAAGGTATCTGTATTAGAATTAATCATTTATGAGAGTATGAAGTCAAGCACTTCACGAGCGGTATTTTCCGTCTTTAACCTGTCTGAAATTTGAGGTGCGTTTTTCATCAACAGCAATCGTTTTGGTTCATCTGTTATGATGTCGTCAATAGCTGCCGCTAATTTATCCGTATTACCATTTTCTACAATTATCCCGTCTACACCGTCGGTAATAATATCCCTTGGGCCGGCTACAAAATCAAAACTTATGCATGGTAATCCTGCAGCCATGGCTTCACATAAGGCATTAGGAAAACCTTCACTGCGTGACGGAATGACAAATATACCTGCCTGCGCATACACTTTGTCAATCTCTTTTACTTTTCCAAGATAGATAATCTTTTCGTGTACCCCAAGTTCCCGGGATAGTTCTTTTAGATATTCCCCGTCTTCGTCGCCTCCGGCAAAAACAAGCTTCCAGTCCTGTGCTTTGATTTTTGCGAAAGCTTCAATAAGCAAGTCAAAACCTTTAAGAGGATCTGCAAAACGGCCAACTGCCAAAATCCATTTATTTCGCCCTACATGGGGGTAAAGCGTCACTTCCCGCAACGCGTTGGGTATAATTTTATATTTCACCTTTGGGCCGTAATATTTGTATTGATGCTCAAAAGCAACGGATGTTTGTGCAATAACACCTGCAGGCGGGTTTAATAATGTTGCCAGTTTATTGATAAATGCCGCATTTTTTTTCCAGCGGAAGAGCGGGCTCGAACGTTCAGAAATTATAATTTTTTTGCGCAATCCCACCAGGGCAATCAAGGTTAAAGAAGCATAGAACTTATTGTAGGCCAATACAGCATCAGGATTGAAGGCGATGATTTTTTTTCGAATCCTGATGATTGTTTTTATGAGGCTAAGTTTTGTTACATTACTCCCGTCGAGTGGTTCGTCATATTCAATATCCGGATTTAGTTTAAAAAAACGGGGATGCCGGAATATAGCCAGGTACAATGTAGTATGTCCCTGTGTACTGATGAAGTTAGCCATAGTAGCCGATGCCCTTTCTATACCGCCCATGTTGATGCAGGGCCCTACAACCGCAATACGCTTTTTGTACACTTAAATAATTTTTTTAATTATCTGCGAATCGTATTCAGGATCATTAATGTCCTGCACATCCCTGCCGCCTTTTGCTTCGCTTGTATATTTGCCCTGGATTTTAGTTTTTGATGTTGCGCCCCTTAAATACCATTCATATTCAATATCCACATTACCAATATCTATGGCCTGGTAGCCTTCTTTGGCCAAATCATATGATAATGCCGTAGCGGTGGGGCCAAGGGCTATGAGTATCAGCTTTGTTTTATCATGTTTGGTGGCTTCATTACACAATTCATCATATTTTGAAAAAGCATGATGCATCGGGGCCAGGATCCTCTCTACCTTTGTGGCATTGCTGAAAAGATTGTTACCGGCTCCCAGGCGGCTTTTTTCGCCTTCTATAAGCAGTACTTCCCTTCCCTCCCATATTTTCATAAGTTTTTCAAAATAGCCTTTGCTGCATGATTTGTCTTCGTAACCGGAATATACGCGGGTCATACTGGCATTATAATATACTTTATTTAAATCAAGGTATTTCCGAAGCCTTGGATATATCCAGGAAATCTGGCTTCTCCATGTGAGCCTGCTTTCTTTTTTAAGATTATTGAGCGAATGATAGCCAATAGGCAGCCCCACTAATATTGCTGAATCATCAGAAATTAAAATCTTTTTCATCTTCTCTGCCAGGCGTGGTTCATATTTTTGGAACGGAAGATTAAGCCTGTCAATTATATATAAGAATTCACCATCGCCAAAACGGGAGATGGAGCATTTTGTTTCGTTGATTTTATCCAGTGTTTCTTCTATGGATTTTACCTGGGGCAAAGGAAAAATTTTTGTTACCAGCGGGTAAGAAGAGGCAAGCAGCAGCTTGACAAATTTTCTTGGTATCTTTAATGCTTTATTGTACCTGATATTCATATATATACAAAGCTGATTACTTCATCCATTTTTTATACCACAACTGGAACATTAACAACCTCCATATAAGTGGCTTGTGAAGGAGCTTGTCTTCCCTGAACTGTTTGACTATCAAAGTTACAAAGCCCGGATTAAAAATTCCTGACTCTTTAATTGCTGCCTCATTTAAATTTTCATCTATCAGGTAAGCCAGTTCCCTTTTTAAATAATCAAAAACAGGCAGGTCAAAACCTACTTTAGGCCTTTCCATTATTTCTTTTGGGATGTATTTATGAGTGATATCCCGCAATAGTTTTTTGTGTGTCAAGCCATCAAATTTATATTCCATAGGCAACTGTGCCGCCCATTCGGCAAGGCGGTGATCCATTAGTGGTTCCCTGCCCTCAAGAGATGCAGACATTGAAGCCCTGTCAACTTTTACCAAAAGGCAGTCTGTAAGGTTCATCTGGTAGTCAATGGCCAGCATAGATGCATATTCAGAATTAAGCCCTTTATAATCTTTAGAAAATATTTTAGGCTTTGAAGCAAAACGCTCTTGAAACAGCAGGTTATTGAGATTGTCGGGAAGCCTCCTGCTTTGATACATAAGCTCCGAAAGACGGTTTTCGGGCGTGGCCGCCCACACCTTGCTAAGGCCTTTGAGCCTGTGCTTGAGGTGATGCTTTTGCCGGGGTATCAGCACATTTATATTTCGGGCTATCGCTGATGACAGTGGCTTAATAACCTCCGGCATTGCATTTATTTCAGCTAACCTCTTGTAGAATTTATTATACCAGGTATATCCGGCAAATAACTCATCCCCTCCGTCTGCTGAGAGTGCTACAGTAACTTTTTCCCGGGCCAGTTCACTAACTAATATGCTGGGTATTGCAGAAATATCTGCAAAAGGTTCATCATAATAATACGGAAGTTTTGGGATAATATGCTGTGCATCTTTATGTGTAGAGTTATAACTGGTGTGGTCTGTCCCTAAATGATCTGCCACTTGTCTGGCATATTTTGATTCATCTATACCATCGGGGAAGCCTATAGTAAATGTTTTTATTTTTTCGGTTTTATCTTTTTGCAGCAAAGCGGTTACAAGGGAACTGTCATACCCGCCGCTCAAAAAGACACCTACAGGCACATCAGCTACCATTCTATAATCACACGATGATTGTATAAGGGATTCTGTAAGTGTTGTAATTTCCTGTGTATCCGCCTTTATAAGTGGTTTTTTAAAATGTTCCAAAAGGTCCCAATAGCGTTGTTCCTGCTTTGTGCCTGTTTTGAGATCATGGACTTCCCAACTTGATGGCGCTAATTTCCGGCAGTTTTCAAAGATTGACTGGTTACCTGTGATATAACCATATTGTACGAAATCATAGACCGCATATTTATTGAGGATTTTTCTAAATCCGGGATGCTTGTGGAATGATTTTAATTCCGATGCGAAAAGCAGCAGCCCGCCTTCTTCATAAATATACAGGGGTTTAATCCCTGCACGGTCCCTGCAAAAATATAGCTTTTGTTCTTTCCTGCTGTAGATAATGAAAACGAACATTCCTATGAACCTGTGCACACACTCCCGCCCCCATTTGATAAAAGCCTTCAATACAACTTCTGTGTCAGAATCTGAATTAAATAAAAATCCTTCCTTTAGGAGTGCGGCTTTTATTTCCTTGTAGTTGTAGACCTCTCCGTTTAGCAAAATTGAATAATCTTCAAAATGCATTGGCTGGTGGCCATTATTGCTAAGGTCAATAATACTGAGGCGGGTGTGCCCAAAACCTACCTGTACATTATTGCCTGTTGTGTAAACTTCAGCCCCATTACCATCAGGCCCCCTATGATGGAGTGTTGCCACCATATCTTTTAGCACTTTCTCGCTACTGCTTCCTTTAAAATCTATAAATCCTGTAATCCCACACATAAACTACTTTTGTTTTTCATAAAGCTCCCCTAAAGCATCCGTACTTATAAACTCAGCTTCAGGCCATTTTTTTTGGATTTTACGTAATAGTACCGAAAACATTTCTAAATTCCTCTTCCTGTTTTCAGGTTCTATTGCCCCGATAAAATTCAGGCGGTGTGTCGAAATTATTGCCGGTTTATTCCAGAAAAATGCCGCATCAATTTTCTTTATACAATTTCCTACCCAATCATAGCTTTTATTTGTAGAGGGCTCAAAATAAGCATTCCTGATAAAATAATACTGCCCAAATTGATTCTTTTCACCCATAGCGGGATATTCCCGTTTATAACCGGCAGACATTTGTGGCACAAACCTGCCACGGAGGCTCTGTATATATTTTACCTCATAATCTTTAGCTACTTTTTCAGCCGAATCATCCCATACATTGCAGGGCGCAATCATAGAAGAAGACCTGTAACCAAAAATTGACTCAAATAATTGCAGGCCGTCTTTTAAGCTTTCCACAACATACTTTTGCTCTTCTGTATTCTTAAAATCAAAAGAAGCCATCAAATTGCTCCTGTCATTTTCTTTACCCTGTATATCCATGCAAAAGACCTTTTCATTAAAAGCGTTTAGCACATCCGTATCGGGTTCCTCAAGAAGCATAAGCCAATGTTTTACATTCAAGTGTTCACGCCCATGGAATTGAGGTTTTATAAAATTGTTGGCCATTCCCTCCTGCACCATTTTCCAGGAACTTTCAGTGCCCGGATACGATTTATATGTTTCAGTAAAAGGCTCATATGAATAAGATGCAAAACCGGAGTCCTTAATTTTGATAAAATCGGGGTTAGCCGTAACAAAATTAGTAGTTATAACCGGATGATTCCCGCTGCTATCCTGAAACTGAATTAGTGTTGTATATAATGCCTCTAAATCTTCAGCAGTTTCAAGAGAGTCATACCTGTTATAAGGATTTTTGTGTAATAAAACGCCTTTGGCTTCGAGCTTCTCATAAACGGCCTTTGAAGGCATGCGGATGCTGCCCCAATCGTCCGATTCAAAAAGAATGACTTTTTTTGATACCGGTTTCCCGGAAATATTGTATAAGTGGTTCCTTACGGAAGCGATACTATTTCTAATCACTGTTATTCATTATATAGTGCAACTGCTTCATAGTTATAAACTCTACATTAGGCCATGTATCAACAATTTTTCCCAGCAGGCAATCCAGTGCTTTAATACCTTTTTCACGATTTTCTGGATTAAGACCTCCTGTAAAAGCCGCACGGTGATTGCTTATTATGGCCGGGCTGTTATTTTTAAAAGCTTCGGCTATATTTTTAAGACAACTGCCTATACTATCAGAATCATCTTGTATATTGGGCTCAAAAACAGCATTACGTGTTACATAAAATTGCTTATGTGTGTTCTTGCTGCCCATGAAATTTAATTTCTTTTTATATCTGTTATTGCCCAAAGGGATTTTTTGCAGCCTGGGAACATCTATCACTTCAATACCGGAATCTTTTAATTCTATCTCAATAGCGGGGCTAAAAATCATAGAAGGAGCCGTAAAGAAAGAAGCCCTGTAATTAAATAAGTTTTCAAATAAATCTAATCCATCTTTAATGATAGCCTTATGGCCCTGTACTTCGGTAGGGCTGTCAATATCAAAAGCACAGTCAAAGCCTTTTTTTATTTCAGGAAGCAAATCTGCATCATCAATAAAATAAAAATGTTCCCTGAATGCTTTAATACTGACTTCATGCCCCGCATGTAAAGCTTTCATCCACCTGTTTATGTTTACGTGTTCACGCCCATGAAATTCCGGCACAAATATATGCTGTGCAATACCCTGCTTATACATTTCATATACTTTATCGCGCCCCTCATATTTACTTAATGTAGTAGTAAAAGGCTCATACGCATATTCTGTAAATGCGCTTTTTTCTATTGTTTCAAAATCAGGGTTTGCCACATTGGTAAGGGCTGTGAATACAGGATGGCAGCCCTTCCTGTCTTTATGCTTTGTGAGGATTTCAAAAAGGCATTCCATGTCTTTATTCGACTCCAGGGTATCAAACCTGTTAAAACGGTTTGAGTCCATAGAAATACCGTTTTTAGATAGATTCTCCCTTGCCTCTGCTGAGGGTACCCTTACACTGCCCCAGTCATCTGAGGTAAAAATAACCAGTTGGCGTTTAGTTTTCCAGCCGGCCAAGTTATATAGTTTATTAAATAAACTTGCTGCTATACCTATAGTTTTTGCCACTATTTGATAAGGTTTAATATTGTACTGTCTGAATCAACAAGGAGGGAAACAGGAACGAAAGGAACAAGCACGAGCATGTTGGTATATTCAAATGTAACCCTTATAAGCACTACAGCGTTAAGTAACAAGAAAATGAGCGATACCTGCCTGAAAACAGTGGGGATTTTTACATTGTTCTGAGAATATAAATGCACATAAAATACACAACTTAGAACCTGGAATACCACGCTAAACCGGTTGGCTATTGCCTCAAGGCCCTGCATAAAATTTACGAAGGCAAAAAAAAGCAGAAGAAAGGAGTACAGGTATTCAGATACTTTATCGAAATTCTTTATCCTGAGTTTGTGATAAATAAGTGACAATATCATAAACAAAGTAGTCCATCTTGCATAAGAATTAATAATGATATTCCTGTTATTCTGATATCCTGCAACCCTTTCGAGGTACTTTTCATGTGTATAGCCCCGCACGGTCTTATCCAGACCGCCTAAGCCTACACCATAGCTTTTAAGCAATGTAGCAGACTGTTCGTAAAAAATAAAAGACAGAATAATCAAAATATAATAAACCCTGTTTTGGCGCCCACACAATTTATAGATATAAAAGAGGCCAACCAGCATTAAAAACCCAAAATGTATAAAAATCGAAAAAGTTAATAACAGTAGATATATGAGTTTTTTTTCGGTAAAATATTTATATAAAGAATAAACAAAAACCAAAAGCCCCAAATAATGGCGGAAGGACAGTATGCGGGATGGAGGCATTATAATAATCAGGAAAGCAATAAAAATAATCCCTGCCGCTGTTTTGTTTTTCTCGTAGAGGCTTAATAACAGTTTGATATTTACCATGAGCATCCACCCTAAAATCAGGGAAAGCACCATGAAATAAATCTTGGTATTATCTGTAAACCTTGTTACAATAAAACTTATGAGGTCCATTACAAAATCGGGCTTAGTACCTTCTTCAGAATAAAGCCCGCTTACAATATTAAAAAAATCGCCAAACGGCTTGGTCGCTGTTAATTTAAAGGACTCCGCATGCCGATAAGAGTCTGACATCTCGTTAAATATAAAGGTGTAGCCAAATAATCCGAAGAAGAGGATAATTATTACCCTGGAATATTTATACCCCAAGTTTTTAAATGAGACAATCAAGGCAAGAAGTGGCCATATAAAAAACAGGATATAGGCCCAGGCAGTATTTTGTTTTTCTATGGAATTGTAATTTACCCTCATTGTAGTTGTTCAATTGAAGAGACCTCCAGTATATGTTCGGTAGGGTTCTGTATATTAATATAGCTCAACATAATTCCCCGATTCTGGAGCATGGGGTATAGCCAGTAAAACCTGCATGAAGGATTGTCTATTAATGATGCTGTTGACCAGAAACTCAGTACGATAGAATGTTTAAGCTGCGCAATATATAATTCTGCAGGATAGGTTTCTGATATTATAGTTGCATTTAATGCCTTAAATTTTTCCACATGATCATAATCAGTCAGCGGATGTAGTTTTATGACCAGTTTATAATGCGGAAATTTTAGTTTGATTTGTTCTAATAAATCAATTTCAAAGTTATAAATATCCTGATTGTTTAGTGGCTGGTTTATAAAAAAAATAACATTATTAAAAATTTCCTCATTGCTTGTTGAGAATTTAAAATACCGGCTCACCAAATGTTTTGAATTTTCAGATTCAAGAACTTTTACTTCTTTAGTAACAATATTCCTAAAATTTAAAAAAGCCTTTGGAAAATGTATATATATAAGGCTTATTTCTTTTAGGTTAGCATATTCAAGGCTTGGATAATGAAAAAAATAAGAAAGCCTGTTACCTTTTATAAATTTATAAAACTTAATTGCGGTTTTTAAGCTCCAGCGGGGAGTCATCCTTCTGGTATTTGAATAAGGCTTAAGGCCATCCGGAGCTAATACTATCCGAGTATTCTTCAGGGCAAGTTTTCTAGAAAGATATATTGCCAGGAAAGAATGATGGTTAAACATGACAAACCTGCTGAAACCGGTTCTCGAAATTGTATGTACGGCTTTGAACAGCTCTTCATTAAACGTATTACTGTTTTCATCGTACCGGATTACAATATAATTAAGGTTTGGCAAGAGGTGTATATCTTTTTGGAACTGGAACCTCCTTTTGGAATAATCTTCCGTTTGATATATTATAATGTCATACTTTGTAGCATCAGCAAAATTATCTGCAATGATGGTTAATGCTACCATCATATGGTATTCAGTATGTACTAAAAATAAAATTTTTTCTTTGCTAAGAGTCATCGCTTGAGCAGCATGGTTTTAATTTCGATGGCAGCAGGTAGTTTTACCGCGTAAGATATACCAAAATAAAAAAGAAAAATACAGGATACAGAGGCGATAAGCACAAGTAAGTCACTATTAAAGCAGGAAATTAACAAAAACTCTATGAAATAGCCTGTGAGGCCTGCAAGGATACTTATAAGAAAAACAGGTAAAGTATCTTTAAGCTGGTTAACTACTGACATATCAATATACTTCCCGCAAAAATAGGCATTGATGAAAAAAGTTAGGTACGTAGAGAGAATAATACCATACAATAGCCCATACATGCCAAAAGGTAATATGAGCAGGGCCCCTGCTACAGCTATAATGTTCCGTACAATCCCAAGCCTGAGATAAATATCGCTGCGGCCTTTGATCAGGAGAATGTTCAAATTATAGGAGTTAAGCGGAGTAACAATGCCTGCAATACAAAGCAGCTGGAAGTACGGGACGGCCGGGAGCCACTTTTCAGTAAGTAAAAATTTTATCAAGGGCTCTGCTACAATAACCGATGCCGTAAGTATAGGGCAAACCCAAAAAAAAACCTGCTGGGAAAGGCGTTTATAAACGGAATTAAGTTTTGTATTATCATTTACAATTGAAGAAAAAACCGGGTACGTTACTTTGTTCAGCGCTGCAGAAATATTGGTTATAGGTAACTCCTGAAGCGTTTTTGCCCTAGTAAAGAAACCTAACTGGGCCGCAGGAAAAACCCTGCCAATGATTATATTATAAAAATTCTTTACAAAAGTATCTGTAAGCCCTGCCAGTGTTAGTTTATAACCAAAACCTAAGTGAAATTTCAGCCGCTCCCGACTGAAAACCAATTTTGGTTTCCATTTTGAATATATCCAGAGCTGTATTGTACCTATACATGTTTGAATAAGATTCATATATACAAGGCTCCATACTCCATAGCCATTATATGCTAATATTATACCACACACACCCCCAAGAACCAAAGAAGGAATATTGATAAGCATTTGTGTTTTGAAATTCATTTCCTTGTTTAGACGCGTGCTCTGGACAGTAGAAAAAGCCCTTATGATGAATGTAAGGCAGTAAACCCTTATAATGCCTATGAGTATATCTTGTGAAAAAAAAGATGAAATATAAGGGGCAAGAGAATAAACGATGAAGTAAGACAGTAAGCTTATACTGAAATTAGTATAAAACACAGTAGAATAATCAATATCATCAGGATTTTCAGTACGTATAAGGCTTGAAGTCATTCCACTGTCTACCAAAGAATTACCAATAGCAACAAATATAGCTATCATGCCTATTAACCCGAACTCCTGTGGCAGTAACAACCGCGCAAGAACAACCGATACAAAGAAATTAATAAACTGAACGCCAAACTGCTGGCTAAATGTCCACAAAAGGCCGGATATTGTTTTTTTCCTTAAACTATCCATTAATATTCTGTAACTGTGCTATAGACTCTGCAACAAGCCAATCATACGGTGTATCAATATCATGTGATGAAAATTCATCCATAACATATTTTCTTACACGGGTAAAATCTGCAATAGGTTTACTTTTAAGGCTTTCAACATTGATAATATATACAGCGCCATTATATTCCCAGACCTGAGGGCAGTCCTGTCGGCGTATATAATGCCCCGGCTTGCTCTTTTGCAGATAGCCCTCTTTATTTTCTTCAAAAAGCAGGTAATAAGGATTTGCTTTTGTTTCCTTAACTGAAACCACCATATCTGTTTCAGCAGTATATAATTGTAAGGCCTCTTCGATATGCCTGGCTTTCCTGAAAGGCGAAGTGGGCTGAAGGAGTATAAGCACATCCGCGCGTTTCCCGGTACTTTCAAAATAGTTTAGGGCATGCAGCAACACTTCATAGGTACCTGCCGTGTCTGTGGCAAGTTCTTGAGGCCGCAGAAAAGGGACTTTTAAGCCTGTTCTTTCCGTAGTATCTTTTATTACTTCGTCATCTGTAGAAACAATAATCCGGCTGTCATCAAAAACCTTCCTGGCCTCATTTACAGTATAATGGATTAGGGGAATACCATGCAGCAATTTAATATTTTTTTGGGGTACTCCCTTGGAACCGCCCCGCGCAGGAATTACAACCAGTTTTTCCACAATTAAAATTTAATTTGCTTAATGTCTTGCTGTGCTTTTTCAAAGTCTTCATGCTTGCCTACATCCAGCCAGTATCCTATAAGCGGGTAGGAAATAACTTTTTTCTGTTCGGCAATCAATTTTTCCATGAGATCAGTTGCATTAAAGAAACTGTTTTTAGGAAGGTAATCAAGTACTGACTTCTTCATCAGGTAAATGCCACCGTTGGAGTAATAGGTATAAGTAGGTTTCTCCTTGAAGCTTTTTATACTTCCCGAATCTGTTTCAAGTACGGCATAAGGCACCTTAACCTGATAGGGGATGGTTACAACTGCAAAATCAGCATCATTATTTATGAAATCAACAAAAAAGTTTTCATAATCCAGATTGGTCAAAAGGTCTGAGTTGGTAACCAGGATATAATCATGTTCGAAATTTTGTACTTTAGATACTGCCCCAATTGTTCCCAGAGGCGAATCTTCCCATATATACTGGATGGTAATGTTTCTTTCTTTACCGTTGCCAAAATATGCTTCTATCTGCTCCCCAAGATATTTTACGGAAAACCAAAAATCATCAATCCCATATAAAGCAAGCCGGTCTACATTATGTTCCATAATTGCTTTGTGACCAACCTTCAATAATGGTTTTGGCACGCTATCGGTAAGCGGCCGGAGCCTTTGTCCCCTGCCTCCTGCCATAATAACAGCATCTACAGGCAGATAGGAGCGGATTTCCCTGAAGTTAATAACATTTACCACACGGTTCTCCTTGTCTAAAACGGGTAAAATCCTGAAATTACCTTCCCGGTACTCAATTATTTGTTGAATATTTTGTTCCCCTTTTCTGATAAATTTCGGGTGCGGCTGTATGATTTCATTAACTGTATGATCGATAGTAATCCCTTTTAAAAGTCCGCGCCTTACATCGCCATCGGTCAGGGAGCCTATCAGGACATCAGCATCGTCTACTATGAACAGAATAGCATCTTTAGCAAGAATATCGAGCTGGTGCAAGGCTTGCTTAATAGTACTGCCGGACTGGAGAAGATGCTCCCGGTAATTTCTCATAGTGTTAATATTATTTATCTATAAATTTAAGTAATTGAAATGCTTCGGCATAATGTACCCCTGCGCTTGCTCCCCTAAAATGCGCCAAGGCTCTTATGTTTTCCAGCGAACGGGGGAAAGGAGCGGGGGCAATTTCTGATTCAAATACTTTCATTATCTCAAGCTTTTTGTCCAGATAATCCGTAATATCCACGTAGTAATTTGGTATAAATGCTTTTTCGTGGAGGGCAGGTGCAAACTCAGTTTCGCTAATGCATTCATACATTAAAATTTGTTTGATGAAAGGATAGCGGAATGATTTAGTACACGCAATTGTTGCATCAAAAATTACCCGGTGGTCAGAGTGGGCGTCAGACCTGTTCAGGCTGTAAATAATTTCAGGCTTCACCTCCATAAAAACTTTGGAAATTTGGGGCACCATTTTTATTACACTCGATGAAGATAATGTCATGGTAGGATAGTTCAGCATAAATGTTTTTGTAATGCCAAACATTCTTTCCACTTTTCTTATCTCCTCCTGCCTGCTTTCAACCCTTTCTTTTGTAAAGCCCTGCTCCTCAAAAACATTTGTTATAATAAGCCAGTAAACCTTATCACCATTAGCAATATGCTTTAACATTGTACCACCCACGCCAAGTGTTTCGTCATCAGGATGAGCAGAAATTACTATCACATTTTTCATGCAGTATAGCTGTGCTTTAAATTATATATGTGCCTGCTTCGGGCAGTTCTGTAAATTCATGTTCTATAAGCCATATGGAGCCATTTCCTGTTTTTACTTCAATACTGGCCTCTTGTGTTTGCAAGACTTTGCCAGGTTCTATATTATCGTTTGTAAAATTTCCCGGCTCTGCTTTCCACACCTTAATGGCTTCTGTCTTATAATCAGCGTGGGCACCGGCATATGGCCTTGTAAGACCGCGTACAAGGTTACAGATAGTCTCGGTCGTCATCCTGAAATCAATAAGGCCGTCTTTCATGCCTCTCTTTCTCCAGTTATTTCCGGCTAAAGGATCCTGTTTTGTCCTTTTGTATGTATTATTCTTAAGCGTTTCATGAAAATCAACTATTTGCTCAAGCGCGGTAGCTGTCATTTTATCATAAAGTGAACCCGCATCATCATTAAAGTCAATTACAAATTCACGCTGGGACAATATATCGCCTGTATCAGCACCCTCATCCATAAAGAAAAAAGTAGAACCCGTTTTTGGCAAGCCCAGTACTTTTGCCCATATAAGCGGATGCCTGCCTTTATTATCAGGAAGAAGAGACGGATGAAAACCTATTACCCCCAGTCGCGACATTTCCAAAACCTGCTTTTTAATGAGGTTAGACCAGCCAAAGCAGAATATAACATCGGGCTGTAATGCACCCATCCATTCAATACTTTCTGCACTGTTTATATTGTTTACATAGTTATAAGGTATGCCATGCTTTTTTGCTATTGTGGCAAGGTCAAAGAAATCGCTGTTAAAAGCGGATTCCTCCTTAGTTACTATACCCACGATATTGGCATTCACAGAAAGTAATTTTTCAAGTGCCTTTGCTGAAAAAATCACCGACCCTATAAATATTATTCTCATTTAACTATGTTATAAAATTTCTTTTTAACTATATTGTCTAAACTACAGGTTTTCAACACTTGTACTATATCTTCAGAAGAATTTCTTGTCCCGTATGGATTTTCCGATGCCTTAATTTCTTCTTTAAAGCCATTTGATAATGCTTTATTAATGCTCCCTGATATTGATGACTCATCGGCATCACAATCTATAACTGATGCTGCCTTAACCCTGCCCTGCTGCCTGTCGCCAATGTTGATGGTAGGCACTTTAAAGGATGGCACCTCAATAAGGCCGCTTGATGAATTGCCTATAACGGCATCCATGTACTGTATTGCCGATAGGTAACGTAACTGCCCCAGTGATGTAAATGCCACGGCTTTATCGCTGTTTTTAGAAACATATTCATCAATCATTTCAATGATTATCCGGCCATCGGTATCTGCATTGGGTTTAGTGAATATTAAAGTGGCATTTTCAATTTTATCCAATGCTTTGAGCAGTTCATTAAATTGTTGTCCGGCAGATGAATGATCTAATGTAACAGGATGATAGGTAATTAAAAAGTTCTTTTTATTGAGCTTAAAACTAATCGATTCTTCAAAAGCCTCCTTATTTAAAAGCTTGAGCCTGTTAATGTTTTCAATTCCTAGCGCACCTACATTATGTACATTACCGGGCTGCTCACCCAGTTGTATTACCCTGTTCCTGTATTCTTGTGTACTCGTAAAGTGTATGTGGGACATTTTAGTTACCGAATGCCTTATAGCCTCATCTATCAAACCTTCGGTTGCTTCGCCTCCATGACAGTGTGCTATGGGAATTTTAGCTATCATGGCAGCAGTACATGCTGCAAATATTTCAAAACGGTCGCCTAATACAAGTATTATATCCGGCTTAATCCTGTCAAAAACTTCAGCAAAACTAATTACGCCTAAACCTATGCTTTTTGAAACACCTATTGATGTGTCAGAAGACAGCAAAATTTCGACTTTCTCATTTATAGTAAAACCGTCTTCAATAATTTTCCTGTATGTCAATCCAAATTCCGGCGATAAATGCATTCCTGTAACACAAACATCTAATTGTACTTCAGGATCATCCTGAAGCGCCTTCATCGTCCAGTATAGCAGGCCGTACTCTGCCCTTGTACCCGTTACTACACAAACTTTTCTCATAGAAAATAATTTTCAAACACAGGCGTATTTGCTGTAACCGCGGTATTTAATTTTTTCCCTATGAAATCGTCAATACTCAAAGGACTCACGCCTGTACCGGGACGAATGGCTATAAGATCTTCCTCTCTCAATACATGGCCGGCATCGAGATTTTTATTAAAGTGAAGGCTTTTCCTTACTATGGCTATGTTCTTTTTTTCAGATTCACTTGGTTCCTTACTGCCATTTCCGGATATGGCCTGCTCAATATTGCGTATTGAGGTTACCATTTGCTTTAATTCAGCAGGTTCCAGTGAGGCCAGATGGTCAGGCCCGGGAAGATTCCTGTCAATAGTAAAATGCTTCTCGATGATTTTTGCCCCCAATGCCACAGCAGCTATGGGCACTTCTATACCAAGTGTATGGTCAGAATATCCTATGGTAACCCCCAGTTCTTTACCTATCCGGTTCATTGCTTTAAGGTTAACATCCTTCATAGGGGTTGGGTACTCTGTATTGCAGTGTAAAACGGATATTTTTTCTTTAGGAGTCCCGGCTTCAGCAATTATATTCACAGCCTGTTTTATTTCATCAAGCGTAGCCATCCCGGTAGAAATGATAATTTCTTTATTCTTGCGGGCAATATGTTGCAGGTACCGCTTATTTGTAATTTCCCCTGAAGGTATTTTATACAAATCAACACCAAGCTTGTCAAGAAAGTCAATGCTTTCTTGATCAAAGCCTGTAGAAAGAAATTTTATATTTTTTGATTGTGCATACTCTAATAGCTGATAATGCCAATCATCGGGCATTTCCAATTTTTTGAGCATTGCATATTGCGAATTATCGTTGTCGTTTATGTTTTTAATTTGGTAATCTGCCTTTTGTGCATTCTTGCTAACAATTTTATCAGCTTTAAATGTCTGGAATTTCACATAATCAGCTTTTGCCTCAGCCGCGGCGTCTACTAATTGTTTTGCAAGCTCAAGATCACCATTATGGTTGACTCCTGCTTCAGCAATTATTAAAACTTTTTCCATTACTTACTTTATTTTGGCGGGATTACCGAAGAGGGTTACGTTGTCCGGAACATCTTTTACTACCACCGACCCGGCTCCTACGATAACGTCTTTTCCTATTTTGACCCCCTGTTTTACTACTGCGTTTGCTCCAATAAAAGTGCGTTCTCCTATTGATACATTTCCTGCCAGGACCGCGCCTGGAGCTATGTGCGCACCATCCTGCACTATACATTCGTGCTCTATTATACACCCTGTATTAAATATACAATAGTTACCCAGCAAAGCGAGTGGGTTTATGGCAACATTCCGTGCAATAAAATTTCCTTTTCCCAAAGAAATTTTGGCGGCCAGGGAAGCAGAAGGATGTATAACATTTACCAATAATTTGCCTTTATCTTCTATTAATCTGGCTACTTTATATCTTATACAATTGTCGCCTATGCCAAGTATATAATCACAGTCCATTTGCCACCCCGAAAAAAGTGCATCGCCTTCAAAACCAAGGTATGCAAGTTCAAAAGGATTTACAGGCAAGGCATTAAATTCGGCATAATATTTTACATTCATTGCGGCAGCCAGTGCTGTTTCCGCAACGACAAAGCCATGACCTGAATATCCTGCAAGTATTACTTCTTTATCTGACACTGCTGGGGATGTTTACAATCCTTTCCTCCAGAAAAAGAGCGTTTTGCTGGCTGTCTTTCCGGCAATTTTGATACATGGGAAGCCTGAACATCAGCTGCCATATAGGGCGGGTCATTACTTTAGCTTCATTTGTCATCTTGAGGAAGAGGTCGCGTTCCTGCTTATTTTCCAGCTCCACGCACATAAGCCAGTAATTAGCTTTTGTATCTTCAGTCTCTGTCCTGAATTTGATCCCGTTTGAACTAAAATAAGAGGCATATTCCTTGGCGAGCGACCTTTTGTTGTCGAGGAACCGCCGCAGCTGCTCCAGCTGTGCACAGGCAAGCGCCGCATTCAGATTGGGCATCCTGAAATTATAGCCCAGCTCATCGTGCACGTATTCATACGGGTGGGGGATTTTGGCTGTGGTGGTAAGGTATTTGGCCTTTTCTCCAAGTTTTACATCATTAGTAACTATTGCCCCGCCACCGCCACAGGTAACAATTTTATTACCGTTAAAGGAAAACACGCCAAGTTTACCCAGGCTGCCTGTAGGCTTTCCTTTGTATTCACTGCCCAGAGATTCGGCGGCATCTTCCACTACCGGTATGCGCCATTTGCTACACACGGCAAGCAGTCCATCCATATGTACAGGAAAACCGAAGGTGTGCATGGGTACACAGGCGGCTATTTTTTTACCTGTACTTTTATTATAACAGCCATCCTCCCTCAGCTCACCAAATTCTTCCAGGAATTCTTCGACAGCCTTGGGCGACAGGCCCATAGTATCGTGGTCAACATCTATAAAAACAGGTGTAGCGCCATTATATGCTATAGCATTTGCAGTGGCAACAAAAGTGAGCGCCTGTGTAAGCACCTCATCGCCCTGCTTTACCCCCGCAAGCCTCAAAGCTACCTGTATACCGGCAGTACCATTTACCAAGGCAACTGCTTTCCGTGCCTGGCTTATTTCGGCCATCATAACCTCAAAACGGTCTACATAGGCCCCAACTGATGATACAAATGTTGTATCAATAGTATCGTTAAGGTATTTTTTTTCGTTGCCTCCGAAATGTGGGGCATGAAGCGGTATAAATTCTTTAGTGCCATAGGCTTCCTGTATAAATTGTATTACTTCAGGATACTTAGACATTGTATATATCAGCTTTATACCTACTTAAGTTTTCTTCTTTTTTAAACCATTCAATGGTTTCGGCTATACCCTGCTGCAAAGTATAGTTTTGCTGCCATGGCGTAAATTGCTTAAGCTTTTCGTTTGATCCGAATAACCTGAATACTTCGCTTTTTGCCGGCCTTAGCCTTTGCTCATCTGAAACTATCCTTGCATTTGGGTTGATTTGGCTGATCATTTCCAGGGCAAGGTCGCCCACCGAAATTTCACTTTGCGTGGCAATGTTTACTTCATGTCCAATAAGTGCACCGCATTTAGCAATTTCAACAAAGCCATTGGCAGTATCTTTTACAAACAGGAGATCGCGGGTTGGAGTTATATCGCCCAGCTTTATTTCTTCCATCCCGCTCAAAAGCTGGGTAATTATTGTAGGTATTACCGCCCTTGCCGACTGCCTGGGCCCGTAGGTATTAAATGGCCTCACAATGGTAAGCGGCAGGTCGAAGCTCCTGTAGAAAGAGTCTGCAATACAGTCGGCCCCGATTTTAGATGCTGAATAAGGAGATTGCGGCTGCTTGGGATGCTCCTCCGTGATAGGTACAAACTGTGCCGTACCATATACTTCTGATGTAGATGTAACCAGTACACGTGAAACGTTAAGGTCTTTTGCAGCCTGTATAATATTTAGCGTACCTTTTACATTTGTATCAATATAAGAATCAGGCGAATGGTAACTAAAAGGGATAGCTATTAACGCAGCCAGGTGAAAAACTACATCAATATCCTTGATGGCTGTCCTTACACCGTTAGGGTCACGGATATCACCTGCAAATATTTCAAATCTGTCGCGGGTTTCTTTTGGCAGGGTGTCCAACCATCCCCATGAGTTAAAAGAATTATAATATACAAAAGCCCTCACCTGGCATCCTTCTGCTAAAAGCCTTTCAGCAAGATGGCTTCCGATAAAACCATCGGCACCGGTAAGCAATACTTTTTTACCTTGTAGCTCCATATTCATAGTATAATGATAAACTGCAAATTTTTCATTTTGTTAAAATGATTAATGCCAAAGTTTAATATTAAAGTTATTTTTAATTTAAAAGATGAGAATTTGCCTGCTCAAGCAGTGCGTATATTTTCTTTACATCCTGGGCATTTTCTTTGTTAAGGATGAGGTTGGCATCGTCCGTGCTGATGAATATGGTATTCTTAAGCCCCAGAAACACTGTATATTTATCGGTACCAATAATCATATTGCCATGCTCATCAACCGTATGGCCCATATCCTTAAGGTAATCGTATATGGCTTCAAATGAGCCCAGGTCGCTCCAGTCAAATGATGCCGGAATGACCTTAATACGCTTGCTGCGTTCCATTACCGCATAATCCACGCTTTGTGATGGTATTTTTAGAGACAGTTCAAGGTCCAGAACGCCATCATTCATATTTTCCCATGCTTTCTTTGAAGCTTCGTATATCTCCGGCTCAAATTGCTTAAGTTCTTCAAGGAATATTCCTGCCTTGAAGCAGAACATACCGCTGTTCCATAAAAACCTTCCTGTAGTTAAAAACTGCTTCGCCCTGTCAAGGTCAGGCTTCTCATGAAAAGCCACTACATCGTTACCGGAATATTCAATATAGCCATACCCTGTTTCAGGCCGTAAGGGGTTGATACCAAAAGTAACAAGATAGCCTTCGCTGGCAAGGCCTATAGCCTCCAGTATTGTTTTCCTGTACCCGTCGATACCGTTTATAATATGGTCAGAAGGTGTCACCACAAGTATGTCATTACTTTCTGCTTCAAATGCAGCGAACGCAATAGCTGCGGCTGTATTTCGGGGTGTAGATTCTACAATTTCATGGTAATGGCTTACACCGGCTTTCTCCAGCGCCTCTTCTGAAAGTATGCGGTTATCTGTATTCCCTACCACAACCACATCCGAAGCAATACCGAAATTCCTCTCAAGGGTCATTTCAAAAAGTGATTTTCCCTGAAAGAGGTTAAGATATTGTTTTGGCTTACTCTTCCGGGACAGTGGCCATAACCTGCTTCCTACCCCCCCAGTCAGGATAACATGCAAAATATTGCTCATGATAATTTAGGATTTACCCCTTCAGGAGGGTAATTTGCTATACTTCAACGTTAAAATTATACCAATAGAAGGCAATGCAAGCCGAATTGTAGTATTGCCAATTTCCTGTACTATACCTTTAAAATTCTTAAACGGCCCTTCCTTGATTTCCACTTCATCTCCTTTGCTGTAATTGTCCATTTTAACATCAAGATAATCCGTTGCCAGCCATTTCTTAATCTCCGCAATTTCTTCATCGCGTACCACCGCAGGCTTGCCCAGCCAGTAAAGGTACCTGGCTACGCCCTTTATAGAAAAAACCTTATCCCGATGCTGCTCATCAATATTTATAAATACATATGAGGTAAAAAGGGGTGTTTTTATTTTCTTCTTCCTGTCAGACCATTGCTGGACTTTAGTGACTAACGGGCAATAAACGTCCATGCCTAATGCTGTAAGTTGTGCTGCTACTTTTTTTTCAGCTCTTGGGTTTGTATATAGCACATACCAGGGCATACTTATTTTATTTTTTATTTCTGCTATACTCATGGCTTCGCCCGGTCAGTCACATTTTTTACAATGTACTAACCCACGTCATTCCATTTATCAGTATGAAAATAGCCGCTTAGTAGGCTTTGCCCACCCCGCAAAAAACAAATCCTATTTTCATCATCCGTTCAGCATCAAGCACGTTCCTTCCGTCAAAAACAAAGGCCGGCTTTTTCATATTATTATATATCCTCTGCCAGTCATATTCCCTGAACTCGTCCCATTCCGTCAGTACTGCAATAGCATGGGCATCATGACAGGCTTCATAAGGGTCCGCATAGGCTTTAACACCTTTTCGGTTGTCTTCAGCACTGCGCGTGTGCAAATAATTAAGGTCATAAAGCACAGCACCCTCTTCGACCTTAGGGTCATAAACAGCAATATTTGCCTGCTCTTTAAGCAAGTCATCGGCTACGTATATTGCGGCTGATTCCCTGGTGTCATTGGTATCTTTTTTAAATGCCCACCCTAAAAAAGCTATTTTTTTACCTGAAACAGTATTGTAAAGTGTCCTTACAATATTGGCTGCAAAACGCCTTTTTTGGTGGTCGTTCATGATGATGACCTGCTCCCAGTAATCCGCTACTTCATGTAAGCCATAATTTTTGGCAATGTAAACCAGGTTAAGGATATCTTTCTGGAAGCATGACCCGCCGAAGCCTACCGATGCTTTGAGAAATTTTGGCCCTATGCGGCTGTCCATCCCTATAGCGCGCGCTACTTCATTTACATCAGCGCCTGTTTTTTCGCATAATTCTGAAATAGCATTGATGGATGACACCCTTTGGGCAAGAAACGCGTTTGCGGTGAGCTTTGAAAGTTCTGATGACCATACATTAGTAGTCAGTATCCGCTCGCGGGGTATCCAGTTGGCATATATCTGCACCAATGCTTCAATGGCTTCCTGTCCCTCAGTGTCGGTATCGCCACCAATCAGTACCCGGTCCGGATCCAGGAGGTCGGTTACGGCTGTCCCTTCAGCCAAAAATTCCGGGTTTGACAATATCTGGAACTTTACTCCATTACCCGTATTGTCGAGTATGCTTCTTAAGGCTTCTGCAGTACGTACCGGCAGGGTTGATTTCTCTACGACTATTTTGTCTGTCTTGGCAACGGCCGCAATCTGCCGGGCACAAAGCTCAATATTTTTAAGGTCAGCTGCCATACCCTTGCCCAGTCCATAGGTTTTGGTAGGTGTATTAACAGAGATGAATATCATTTCTGCTTCGTCTATGGCTTTTTCTACATCAGTAGAAAAGAAAAGGTTTTTGCCCCTTGCCGATGCCACAATTTCCGAAAGCCCCGGCTCATATACCGGTATATTAGCCACATCCTTATCATTCCACGCGGCAATACGTTCTTTGTTCAGGTCAACAATTGTAACCTTAACATCCGGGCATTTATGGGCAATGACTGCCATGGTAGGCCCTCCCACATACCCCGCACCTATGCAGCATATATTTTTTATCTTCATTTAAAATTACTATGTTTAAATAATTATGTTTTTGGCAGTTTTACAGCCTGCCATCCGCTTTAGCTCCCAGTATTCCTTTGACATCATAAACAACACTGTTGGCTTTTTTTAAGGCCGCAAAATCAAGTGTGGCAAATTCTTTATGTGCCACTCCAAGTACAATAGCATCAAAAGTATCAAAAGGAAGATTATTAAAAGTTTCAAGGGCATATTCATGCATGACCTCAGCCGGGTTTGCCCAAGGATCGTAAACGGATACTGTGATTCCGTATTCTTTGAGCGATTTAATTACATCAACAATTTTAGTATTGCGCACATCAGGACAATTTTCTTTGAATGTAATGCCGAGCATCAATATTTTAGACCCGTTTACAATAATCCCTTTCCTTATCATTAGTTTGACAACCTGGGATGCGACATATTCGCCCATACTGTCATTAAGCCGCCTGCCAGCAAGGATAATTTCCGGGTGATAACCCACTTCCTGTGCTTTCTGGGCCAGATAATACGGATCTACACCTATGCAATGCCCTCCTACAAGGCCCGGCCTAAACGGAAGGAAATTCCATTTTGTGCCTGCGGCTTCCAGGACGGCATGTGTATCGATACCCATACAGTTGAATATTTTTGAAAGTTCATTTACAAAAGCAATATTAATATCGCGCTGTGAATTTTCAATAACCTTTGCTGCCTCGGCTACTTTTATGGTTGGGGCCAGGTGGGTACCCGCGGTAATTACCGATTTATACAGGGCATCCACTTTCTGCCCTATTTCCGGTGTAGATCCTGCAGTAACTTTAAGTATCTTTTCCACGGTATGTTCTTTATCGCCGGGGTTAATCCTTTCAGGCGAATACCCTGCAAAAAAATCTATATTAAATTTCAGGCCACTCACACGCTCGAGTACCGGTACACACTCTTCCTCTGTGACACCGGGATATACGGTAGATTCATAAATTACAATATCACCTTTCTTAAGTACTTTACCCACCGTTTCACTTGATTTGTAAAGCGGTGTAAGGTCGGGCCTGTTATTTTTGTCTACAGGTGTTGGAACCGTCACCACATAGTAATTGCAGTCCCTAATATCATCAATATCAGTAGAGCAGAAAAGGCCTTTTTCCTTTGAAGGGGCATCAACAAGCACAGACTTTAGCAGGCTATCTTCAACCTCAAGCGTACTGTCTTTCCCGGCATTGAGTTCATCAACTCTTGCCTGGTTGATATCAAACCCTATAACAGGATATTTGGTAGCAAATAACCTCGCTAAAGGCAGCCCTACATATCCTAATCCTATTAATGCTATTTTCATATACTATAATAAGGTGTTCAAAATTTTATTTTAAATTTTCCCAATACCACTTAACAGCCTGTTCAAGACCTGCCGAGAGTGAGTATTGCGGACTATAGCCTAATAGATTCTTGGCCTTATCAATACTCGCAAGGGAATGTGGTATATCGCCAGTTCTTACAGGGCCATACATAACCTCAACCTTTGCAATAGCAGGGTCGAAACGGGTTAAATATTGTTTTAGATACTTTATTAAATCATTGAGTGTGGTGCGGTCGCCAAATGCCGTATTGTACACGGTATTAACTGCCTGTGGGTTATCAGTAACCATAGCAAGCTCATTCATTTGTATCACATTGTCAATGTAGGTAAAATCACGTGAATAATTGCCGTCACCATTGATAACCGGGCTCTCATACTTCATGAACTGCATTACAAATTTTGGTATAACGGCAGCGTAGGCGCCGTTTGGATCCTGGCGCCTTCCAAAAACGTTGAAATAGCGGAGCCCTATAGTTTCAATACCGTATGTTTTGCTGAAGACATCGGCATAAAGTTCATTTACATATTTGGTAATGGCGTAAGGAGAAAGGGGCCTGCCGATTGTATCCTCTACTTTTGGAAGCGATTCAGAGTCACCATAGGTTGATGAGCTTGCCGCGTAAACAAACCGTTTTATGCCGGCATTTCTTGAGGCGATGAGCATGTTAAGAAATCCGCCCACATTAACATCATTGCTGGTTGCAGGGTCTTTTATAGAGCGGGGCACCGAGCCTAAGGCTGCCTGGTGAAGTACATACTGCGCGCCCTCCACGGCTTTTTCACAATCGGCAAGGCTGCGAATGTCGCCCTCAATTAGCGTGAAATTGCTGTCAGACAAATGATGTTCAATATTCTTTCTGTGTCCCGTGGCAAAATTATCAAGGCATGTCACTTTATAACCTTTGCCTAAAAAATAATCGCACAAATTTGAGCCAATAAATCCTGCGCCGCCCGTAATAAGGATTTTTGTATTGGAATTATCCTGCATCAATAAAGAAGTATTTTTAAATTAAGCCTCTGTTTGTCAGTTTTGCAAATATAAATACTTATCTCATAAATCAGTGCTTTTTAAAGGCTTCACCACACTTTTCTTATTAATTCAATAATAAGGTCTTATTCTTATGAAATTGAGACCGGCTTTATAATTTATTAATTGGAATTGTTATTTTACTAACCTTTTTAAGTAAAGATAATTACGAATATATTATTTTGCGTTTGTTAAGAAATTATTTTGCCAGCGAATTTTCAAATGGAACACGGTGGAGTATGCTCCTGCCAAGGGTAACCTCATCGGCAAATTCCAGCTCATCCCCAACTGCAATACCACGCGCAATAGCCGATGTTATTATACCTGTATCTTTTATTTGCCTGTAAATATAAAAGTTGGTGGTATCGCCTTCCATAGTTGGGCTCAGGGCGAATATTAGCTCCTTTACCGTGCCGGTTTTTACCTTGTCCACAAGTGATGCTATGGTTAGCTGGCCCGGGCCTACTCCGTCAATAGGCGATATTTTGCCTCCCAAAACATGATATATGCCCCTGAACAAGTTTGTATTTTCTATAGCCATGACATCCCTTATATCCTCCACCACACATATCACCGACCTGTCGCGTAGCGGATTAGCGCATATTTCACAGGTATCGGTGTCCGCAATATTATGGCATTGGGTACAAAATTTTATATCTTCACGCATGCTTTGCAGCGCTTTTGCCAGCATCTGCGTCTGCTCTGTGGGCTGCTTCAGCAGGTGCAGTGCAAGCCTTAGGGCAGTCCTTTTCCCAATACCCGGAAGCTGTGAAATTTCAGCAACCGCTTTTTCCAGTAATTTTGACGACATCTCCATAATAATGCAAATGTACTAAACTGGCAGTTAACTGGCGGTTTTTGGAAACGTTTAAGATGCTGTGGTTTCAGTTTTTTTTAGTTGTTTTGCAACATACAATATATTTTACATGAATTCTGCAACCATATTATCTATAATTATCCTTTATTTCGGTATACTAATCCTCATCTCAAGGCTGGTAAGCCGTAAAGACAGCAGTAACGACACTTTTTTTAAGGCTAATAAAAATTCAAAATGGTACCTGGTAGCCTTCGGGATGATAGGCACCGCCCTTTCAGGTGTTACGTTCATTTCAGTTCCGGGAGAGGTTGGCGCACCCAGTGGCGCGCAGTTCAAATATTTCCAGTTTATAATTGGGAATGCCATTGGTTTTATCATCATTGCAAAGGTGCTGCTGCCGCTATATTATCGCCTGAACCTCACATCAATATACACCTACATTGAGGGCAGGATGGGATATTTCAGCTACAAAACTTCGGCAACCATTTTCCTTATCAGCCGTACTATTGGCTCAGCATTCAGGCTATACCTGGTGGTACTCGTGCTCCAGCGATATGTATTCGATGATTTTGGGGTACCCTTTGCCGTTACCGTACTTATATCGCTATTGCTTATTTTTGCCTATACTTACAAAGGGGGACTAAAAACTATTATAATTACCGACACACTGCAAACACTTTTCCTGGTTTCATCGGTATTTTTTACTATTTACTTTATCTGCGACAGCCTTAACCTTAGTTTGCCCGAGGCTTTTGAAACCGTTAAGAAAAGTAACTATTCCAAAATTTTTTTCTTTGAAGATTTTATAACCAACCGCTTTCACTTTATAAAACAGGTACTGGGCGGAATTTTTGTAACTATCGCTATGGTGGGGCTTGACCAGGACCTGATGCAGAAGAACCTCAGCTGCAAAAATATTGGTGAAGCACAAAAAAACATGTTCACCTTTACAGGGATTTTTGTAATAATTAATCTTTTTTTCCTGGGTGTAGGGGCGCTGCTGTATATATTTGCCGAAAATAATGGTATTGCTGTTCCCGAGGTGAATGGCACACCGCGCACTGACCTTCTTTTCCCGGAAATTGCATTTAACCACCTGGCACTCATACCATCAATTATTTTCCTTTTAGGGCTAACCGCAGCCACATTTGCCACTACTGATTCGGCACTTACGGCATTAACCACATCATTTTGTGTTGATTTTTTAGGAATGGATAAGGAAGAAAACCTTAAAAAAGAAAACAATATAAGGACCCGTCACATGGTACACTTATTATTTTCACTGGCAATGTTCCTGGTAATCATCCTGTTCAATTATGTGAATGATGATTCTGTAGTGAGCATGATTTTCCGCATTGCCGGGTATACTTACGGGCCGTTACTTGGCCTGTATAGTTTTGGGCTTTTCATGAAGAATTTTGAAGTGCGCGACAGGCTGGTTCCGCTTGTATGCCTCATATCTCCGGCTGTAACCTACTTTATCAGCGCTTATTCTTCAACACTGCTGGGTGGTTACACTTTTGACAATGAGCTAATCATTATAAACGGCATGGTCACTTTTATACTCTTGCTGTTTATAAGCAGGAAGCATAACGCTAATACTGGTTTATCGAAAGCATAACCAGCGTACAGCCGGTTTCAACAGCTATGCCGTTTTCCTTAAGCAGGGAATAAAACTCAGGGTTTTCAGTGCCAGGGTTGAAAATAACCCTCCTGGGCTTCAAGCCAATAATATAATCATAATACTGGCGCTGGTTCATGGGATTAAGGTAAAGTGTTACAGTATCAACACCGTCATACTGGACCTGGCCTTTCTCTATTTTTATGCCGTCAAGCTCATCAGCTTTTTTACCTATAGCTACTACAGGGTGTCCGTACCTCCGCAGCATGTTGATGGCCTTGTAAGCATATCTTGAGGGCTCTGTTGAGGCGCCCATTACCAGTGTTTTTTTGTGTGTAGCCATACGAATGGATTTTTTTTATAAAGTTAGCCAGTGCAGAAATAACAAGCTATATTTTTAGTGTATTGCTAACATTTACTCTTTGTATTCATAATTCGCAGGCAGCATGTCCCCCGCCTTTAGTTCTGAAATATAACCGCCAAACATTACTTCGCTTATTGGTGAATACAACCCGAACCTGTCTACATAAAACACACCATCCCTGAGTATAAAAACTGATCGCTTGCTGCCCCTGTAAAGTAGGTTATAACGTACTGTCGACATTAGAGTCTGCTTTTTTGGCTCTGCAGCTAAGTTAAGTGTATCCCTTACAAAAATAGTTGAGGGTTTATAGACTTTGCCGGTTATCTTTTTCACATTGAGTGTATCTTTCACTTGAAAATACTCCTTAGGATTAGCCCTAAAGCCGTCAACATAAAGTTCAAAACCCTGGTTATACCAGTCTTGCGAAGCAATTGTCTTCATGAGGTGTGTGGCAGAACCCAGATACGATTTTTTCCTTTTTTTGTCTGCTGAACCATTTTCGGAGAGGTCTTTAAAAAAGGTGGTGCCCGCAAAAACACTTCTTTCCACATCGTCATTATCGAGGGTTTTCTTTCGGTATTTTACCCCGAAAGTGGCTAAATCAAACTGTACATCATATTCCAGTTTTTTATTCTTTATACGCAGTGGCTTTTTGGCTTCGGCGGTAAGGGTGTAGGTATTGTTATCATAGTACAGTAGGATATCATCTTCATTTTCAATATCACAGGACAATGCAACAGAAGATTTTCCTAAAAAAAGTTCACGAAAAGCCGCTAGCATCTGCTTCCGGGTAAAAGTCGCCTTTGCGTTGATTACTAATTCCTTAATGTCTAATATATCTTCTTCTAAATAGATTTTTAGAGGACTTTTATCTCCAAATGGATTTTGAATACGTGCGGTTTTATACCCTATAAAACTTACCACCAGTATCCCCGCATTGCGGTCGCCCGTATTCAGGACAAAGTGGCCATTGGCATCAGTATCAGTAGAAAATGTTGTACCGTCGAGGTATACAAATGCACCCGGAAGGGGCAGGTTTTTATTATCATATACCAATCCCGCAACCTGCTGCGCATACATGGTTATAGGCCCTAACAAAAGAAGCACAATAGAGATGATACCTTTCATTTACATCCAGTTTTTTAATTGCATGTAAATATAATAATTGCCTCAAATATAACAGTAGGGAGGAAACCCTGACAGGCCTTGAAAACAAATTGTTCCAAATACCAAACCCTAAGGGTTTTGAACTAAAATAAAGTTTAAAATGAACAGGCTAAAGAAGCATCAAGCGGTACTATACCGATATGATTTATTTTCAGCTGCCGGCGGTATCTTTAATAACTTTTTTTTCAAACACCCCTAAAAGTATGATATTATCGCCGGTGGGCCGTTCTCCTGCAAATCCTCCTGTATGGTGCGGTAACTGATAGCAATGGCCCCTGTTAACCAAACTTGATTTCAAGGATATCAATTTCATCCTCAGCAATTTCATTATTATTGTCAGGGATAACATTAACACCGGCAATACAGAGCGATCTGACTCTTTTAGTTCCTTTAGCAAAAAGGCTTTCAAAATTTTTAGGGTGGAGCATAAGCATTACATTCCCGTTAAGTGCATTGGCAAGGATAAAATTTTTAATTGTGGCAAGGTCAATATTCTTTTTCATACTAAAATATGTTGTGGTTGATAGCAATACAAAGATGCTGCACAAACCTTTAAAGTTTTGGTAAGAAAAAGCCAATAAAAATTTAAATTTAAAAACGCCTGGCCGGGAATCATTTACCATACTATCATAGCCGCAAAATAATCGGTATCATTACTGTAATCCTGCTTTGCAATATTGATACCGATTACCGTATATGCGGCATTATGTGGCCCGCTAATCTCAAAACTACCTGTTGACTGGTGTTGCCTGAGAAAAAGTGCCATATCAAGTGCTGCGGCATCTTCTTCGGGCAGTAGCACAAAAAGGTCTATCACTGTGTCCTCACCTTTGAAACTGGCTTTACCTTCAAAGTTTTTCAGCTCGTCATACAAATCTTTCGCTTCCTGGTAATCCATAGCCATATTTTTAATAAGCATTATTTCACATACCTCACAAGCCAGTTATACAGCCTTTCGGCATCTTCTTTTTTAAACAATGTGGTGCCTGGGTTCATGGTAGCTGCTGTACCGCAGGCCACACCCATACGCGCCATGTCGGCCAGGCTGCCGCCTTGAGCCATTATGGATACCATACCCGCAACCATACTGTCGCCTGCGCCTACCGAACTACGTTTTTTTACTGAAGGCGCGGGTACATGTATACTTTGTGCGGCTGTAACCACATAGGCGCCCTGTGGCCCCATTGACACCACGACTACTTCAGCTTTTCCCGCTTCGATAAGCTCTTTTGCTGCTTCGTCAGCAGAATCATTATCAAGTTCTCCCCTACCCGACAGCCTGCTCAGTTCACCGAGGTTTGGCTTTATCAGGTAAACTCCCGCATCAAGCGATTCTTTAAGCGCGTCACCCGAAGTATCCAATATGACTTTTGAGTGCTGCTGCTTTAGGCTATTAATAAGATTACTTAAAAAACCTTTACTGATACCGGGTGGCAGGCTGCCGCTGATAACTGCGATATCGGGCGTAGGTTTTTGCGCCAGTATTTTCCTGGAAAGCTGGCCGGCTTCACCATCGGTTATACCTGCGCCCGGCATGCCAAACCGGTACTGTTCATTGGTAGCCGAATCAACTACTGTAAAATTTTCACGGGTTTCTCCCTCTATACGGAATGGTATGGCACAGATACCTTCACTATCCACAAGTGATTCAAGCAATGCCCCTGCCCTTCCACCGGAGGTAAATAAGGCGGAGGAAGTTATGCCCAGCCTTATGAGCCCACGGGAAACGTTGATACCGCCACCTCCCGGCTCATAAACCGGCTGCAAGCAGCGCAGTTTCTTTTCAGGCTTGATGCCTTCAACAATAGTGCTTTTATCAATAGCCGGATTAAGGGTAATGGTAAGGACAGTTTTAGACATGGCTTATTTCTGGTTGTAAAATTACCAAACAGTGGGGCATAAAGCACTTAACACACTGTTAAACTACTGGAGGAATCTTTCAAGTATACTGTACTCATTACTGATCTCGATATAGTAACAGCCTTCGGGGATTTCTATTTCAAACTGTGCAATATCAGGCTCTGTAAACCCCCTTTTCAGTAATTCTTCACGGGTGTGCAGCAGGACAGGCTCGTCGCCTACATAGTAAAGGTTATGCTCAGACTTTATAATTTCATTAACATTACCCGAAATACCGTAATCAATGGAATTATACATAAGGTCTTTATCCAGTTCATCTTCCGAAAGTTTATTGATCCAGTCTTTGAAATCACGTAACTTCATCTGCATAATAGTTTTAATTAAAATACCTTGGGGAGCGCATTTTAAAAGCGTAAAATATGGTGTTAAAATTATTAAATATATGCTAATAACTATTATATATTTTGACAGTTTTTTTACAAAACATACTTTGTTTATGTTTTAATTAAAATGTAAATGTCCTAAATGTAAGGTTTATGCGGGGATGTTTTACCTTTACAGATTTAAGGAGGCTGTGCTGCCAGTGTTTTTGTGTACTTCCCTGCATTATCATCAGGTCGCCATTACCCAGAACTAGTTCAGCCTTTTCCTTAGTTATTTTATGCCTGAATGCAAATCTTCGGGCAGCCCCGAGGCTTAATGAAGTAATTACGGTATTCTCGCCAAGTTCTTTTTCGTCATCACTATGCCATGACATCCCTTCTTCTCCCGAATGATACAGGTTAAGCAGGCATGAATTAAAAACAGTGCCCGAATGTGCCTCTGCAAGCATTTTCAGCTCCAGCAGTCCTGCCGTCCATGGCAATGCGGTGCGGGTCACGTTTGAATAAGTATAAGAGAAATCAGAATCGCCAAACCAGGCAACTTTTCTTTTGGTAATAATTTTTTTTCCATAAATAACCACTTCATCGTTCTTCCACGGTATGGTTGCCATCAGGAGGTCAAAATACTGTTGCGCCTCCGGTTGGGAAAGTACCGCCCCGCAAAAGATGGCTTCCCCATCATAAGGGAGAAGGTTAGGCATAATTCCCGGAGTGGTAAATAGATCCATATCTTTGTATTCAGTGCTTAAAATTACAGTAATGCATCGGCATTTAAAACTTTAAATGTTAAATTGTCATGGCTGGATATGAAGAAACCCGTGAAAACGTTTTTTATAGTAATACGATGAAGAATCTGGATACCCGTCATATCATTTTTCATATACTGATAGCGCTGTATATGCTATGGCTGGTAGTGTATGGCATCTTATTATATATTACGCTTCATAATGCTTCCGGCAATGGCAACCCCTCCCTGAACAGGGCGCTTATGCTCTGGGTTTTCTTCAATCTGCTTATGGGCAGCATATTGTTTATAGTCATAAGGCTTTACCGCAACAAAACGGTGCTTAACAGGCTCGTCCTTTATTCTTATTGCTTTATGGGCGCTGCCACTGTGGTTATTTTAACCGTAATAAAAATGTATTATAAATAGCCGCATCAGCCTTACGGCCAATGCGGCAACCAAATAAACAACCCAATTTCATACTCCTGGTATGTAAAAGCTGTTACTGTCCATTTTTTGATTTACTGACTGATTGTTCTTTGTAGATGAAAATATCAGTGAAAGGTTGCTTTAGTGAAGCAAAAAACAAATTTAAATTTTGGGTTAAAATTTATTATAGGGTATTGCGACAGGATAATTGTATATTTGCGTTTATTTTAATGATGATGGACAAAAAAACTGAAGAATTTTACCAGAGGCTGAAGCAGGAACTTATGGATTCAGCTACCTGGCCTGCCGAATACCTGTTTAAATTTATAGTACCTTCAGACGAGGAAAAAATACTAAAAATAGAAAACTCCTTTGACCAGATGGGCGCCGTAATAGACACTACGCAGTCTAAAACCGGCAAGTACACGAGCGTATCTGTAAATGTACGCATGGCAAGTGCGCAAAGTGTTATTGACAAATACATAGAGCTTTCAGGTATTGAAGGCATAATCTCCCTTTAAATATTACGGAATATGCAAAACACAAAAGAAGCAGTTACTTTTCTTGAATATAATTCAGAAAGGCCAGGCCTTAGGATACCCGAATACGGGCGGCACCTGCAAAAGCTTATAGAACAGGCTGTAGCACTGGAAGACCGTGAAGAGCGAAATAAGGCCGCAAAATATATCATATCAGTTATGGGAAGCCTTAATCCCCATTTGCGGGATGTACCCGATTTTCAGCATAAATTATGGGATCAGATATTCATAATGTCTGACTTCAGGCTGGATGTTGACTCGCCCTACCCAATACCGTCACGCGAAATGCTGGCACAAAAGCCCGACAGGCTCGGCTACCCGCAAAACTTCCCCAAGTACCGCTTTTATGGCAACAATATTAAATACATGATTGATGTAGCCAATAAATGGGAAGATGGCGAAATGAAGAACGCCCTCATCATCGTGATTGCCAACCACATGAAAAAATCATACCTAAGCTGGAATAAAGATACCGTAACCGATGAGGTAATATTTGAGCACCTGCTGGAACTCTCCGGAGGCAGCATAAACCTGCTTAAGACTAATGAGGAGCTTTCTAACACAAACGAACTGATGCGGGTAAACAAAAAAATGTCGAACAAAATGCAGTTCAACAACCCCAAACAGAAAATGCAGCGCAACAGTAACGGGAAAAATAACCAGAATAACAAAAACAGGAAAAACTAATTCTTTTACGCTTACATGGGAACATTTAAAATTGAAGGAGGAACACAATTAAAAGGTGAAATTACGCCCCAGGGCGCAAAAAACGAAGCACTACAGGTACTGTGCACCGTATTGCTCACCCCACAGAAAGTAACCATAACCAATATACCCGATATTATTGATGTAAACAAGCTCATAAAGCTGTTGCAGAACCTTGGCGTGAAAACCGAAAAACTGGGCCACGGCGCATATACTTTCCAGGCAGATGAGGTAAACCTAAGCTACCTCGAGTCAGAAGCTTTCAAAGAAGAAGGAAAATCTCTGCGCGGCTCCATTATGATTGTTGGCCCGCTGCTGGCACGTTTCGGCAAAGGCTACATTCCTAAGCCTGGGGGCGACAAGATTGGACGCCGCAGGCTGGATACCCACTTTGAAGGATTTATAAATCTTGGGGCCAAGTTCCGTTATAATAAAGAAGACTACTTTTATGGTGTAGAAACCGATGGCAGGCTCCGGGGCACCTACATGCTGCTCGACGAAGCATCAGTGACAGGCACGGCTAACATAGTGATGGCCGCAGTACTGGCCCAAGGCAAAACAACAATATATAACGCCGCCTGCGAACCTTACCTCCAGCAGCTTTGCAAAATGCTCAACAGCATGGGCGCAAAAATAACTGGCATAGGCTCCAACCTGCTTGAAATTGAAGGCGTGGAAAGCCTTGGCGGGTGTGAACACAGGATACTGCCCGACATGATTGAAATAGGCAGCTGGATAGGGCTGGCCGCCATGACGCGCAGCGAAATAACCATTAAAAACGTAAGCTGGGACAACCTGGGCATTATCCCCAATACGTTCAGGAAACTGGGCATTACTATAGAACGCATAGGCGATGACATACACATACCGGCACATACCGAAGGTTACGAAATACAGAACTATATTGACGGCTCCATACTCACCATTGCCGATGCCCCATGGCCGGGCTTCACGCCGGACCTGCTGAGCATTGTCCTGGTAGTCGCCACACAGGCACGCGGAAGCGTACTGATTCACCAGAAAATGTTTGAAAGCCGCCTGTTCTTTGTGGACAGGCTTATTGATATGGGCGCCAAAATCATCCTTTGCGACCCGCACAGGGCCACCGTAATCGGGCACGACTTTAAATCACAACTCAAAGGCATCATGATGTCATCACCCGATATACGTGCGGGCATATCACTCCTTATCGCGGCACTTTCCGCAAAAGGTACCAGCATCATCCAGAACAGTGACCAGATTGACCGTGGATATGAACGCATAGACGAACGGCTCAGGGCGCTCGGAGCAAAAATTGAAAGGATAAATTAATTCAGGGCTGCTGCGGCAGCCCTCAATTTTTATCAGGCCCGCACATATTGTGTCACAGAATTCATTAACTTTAATTAAGGTTTTTTTATAATTTAATTACAACATAATCCGTGTTTTAATAAGTATTTTTATACAATAACTAAAAATACAGAATTATGGCACTTCCTAAAAACCAGTCATCAGCAAAAAGGAATTTCTCTAAGTATGACATGTCCGGTACGGACCCGAACCGGTACGCATCAATATCAAACATCAAAGAAGCCGAACCTTACCTGCACGAGAACAAAAAAAATATTATCCCCGGCCTCAGGATAAACGTGGGTACCCCGGAACGCATATTTATGATTGCGGCAGGCAGCTACCTGTTATACAGGGCATTTATCAAAGACCACAGCACCGGTAAAAAAGCTATTGAAGGTATTACGGCAGGAGCCATGCTGTTCAGGGGTGTCACCGGCTACTGCCCCGCTTATGCCTTGTTTGAAGGCGCTGCAGGAGATGTATAGACATTCCATTATATACCATGCCCCCGGATGCTGCCCGAAAAGCAGGCAAAATATTGCTTAACCCGTATTTGAGAAGACACTCAAAAAATATGTAAAAGGCCTTAAAGGACATAGAAAACAAGGGGTGCTCCCTTAAGCCACTCCCTGAATCAACAATAAAACTTAAGTAGTCAAACCTATCGCATCTGGATTCAATTATGCAATATGTTTTTCTGGAGAGGCAGGCAAAGTGCACTTTTTAAAAGGCTTGGTCGCGCTGTCCGCTATATATCCCCGCCGCAAAAGCGGGCGGCGGGGAGGATGCCGCTGCCATCGCGGCTAATACACACACAAAGGCTTTCCGGCCGTCATTTTAATTTTTTTGGGCAATACGGCATGTTGTTATAACTTAAGGGTGGCCGTAGCCGCAAAGAACAACACATCTTTACCGGCACCGGATTCTTTCAAATACCTGCCGGCATCAAACCACGTACCCTCTGCCTTCAACTCTATAAATCCGTTTACCGCATAACCTGCCTCAAAACCAAGCTGGTTGCCAATATGGCTCCTACGGGAGTTACGCCCCGTATAAATCAGCGCTGTATTGGGCGAGTAGATACCGTCATTAAGGCTGGCCCTCCAGAAAAAGTCATAATCCAGCCCTATAGCTATCTTCTCCGTAACCTGCAATTCGGCAAACGGATGCACATCAAACAGGTTGGCAGGCCCTATAAGCGCCGCCAGGCCAAAATAAGCACCACGCGGAAACAGCGGGTTAAAGGTGTTCAGGCTGTTATCATCATACTCCCTGTCGCCGGATATATATTCAGTCTTTATTCCCAGCACAGGCTTCAGGGGCGTATCATTAAACTGGTAGGAACTGTTAAGTGATACGGTCCAGGCACTGATTGCCTTATCTTCCGAAGAACCGAACTGGTACAGTGCTTCAGCGTCATGCTTCCAGCCAGCTTTCTTACCCGAGAACCTCATACCTGCCGAATGTCTTGTTTCAGTTCCTGCTGCATCATCAAAAATACCACGTTTACGATAAAGCCCCAGATAGTACAGGTCGATAATAAAGCCCTGATGTAGCCTGATAATATTATAAAAACCCCATAGTTTGGTGTCAGGGTTCATCCTGTCGTTAAAATTGCCCTTAAAGTTGCGTACAAACTGGCTGTAGAACGCATCGGCCTGCCAATCCTTGGTATTATATATAACCTTTACCGCATCAAAAGACTGCCGGCTGTTGGGGCCTTCCCGCACCGCAATAAGGCGTTGCGACCCGTAAAGGAATTCCTGCCTGCCGGCCCTTAGCGTAAACCTGCCTGCTACAGCATCGGCAAAAAACTGGTGCAGTTCCAGCGGGTTGTGCTCCAGCGGGTTCGGGTCTATACGGCCCGATGCCAAGCTGCTCTGCAACTGCGTAAATACCCTGAATGCTTTGCTAAACCTTACATCTGCATGAAGCAGTGAGCGTGTGAGCAGGTAACCGTCATGATCATCCGGTGCATCGCCCCAGTTCTCATTATCATAAAACTGGTATTGCAGCCGCAACTCACCTCCCACCGAAAGTGCAATGGCGGGCTCAGCACTAAGCTGTGTGTATTTCAGTTTTTTGTAAAAACTTTTAACAGTATCATCAGCATACAGGGCATGATCCTCTTCATAACGCAATGGCCGGAAGCTGATTTCCTGCCCCCGCAGGTAGGGGCAATAAAGTGCAAGCAGGGCTGTTAATAGTGCCGCTTTCATAATACTACTTTCTCCTGCCCTCAAAATATGCATCAACGGAATACCTGCCGCCGCCAACAGCTGCTATAAACAAAAAGCATAGGCTGTACATAAAAGGTACATCTTTAACCAGCAACGGATCGTTCCAGTGTACTACAAAGTAGCCTGACAATGTTACGGCAAGCACAGGGAGGCAGGCCAGCCTTGTGAATAGCCCGATAATAACGAATAGCGGAAACACAAGGTTTGAGGCAATGGCAAAATATTGATTAAGCGCTTCAGGCAAGCCGAAAGGATTAGGAACTGTTTCGGCTATACCTGTACCGACACCGATTTTCTTGAGTCCGTGTACCACAATAAGCTGCACTGATACTGCCACGCGGAACAGGAGCATAGCTACATCAAAATTGAGTTTCTTTATATTGAAAAATAAACGTGCCATAACTTATCTGTTTTGGTAACCACCATAAAAATTAACCGGGCTCCACCCGGGCAGGGCGCGTGGCAGCGCAGGTGCATGTGCCTTAAAGCCCCCGTCGCCATAAACTATTTTACCTCCCAATACCGTAAGTAACGAGGTAATACCGGGTATCTTTTCAGCATCAACCGTAAAATAATCTTCGGAAAGAAGTATAAAATCCGCCAGGTGGCCTTCCTTTATCATACCCCTGTCATGATGAAGGTTTACCAGTTTGGCGCTGCCTTTCGTAAACAGGGCTAATGCGGTTTCCCTGTCAAGCAGGTTGGCATCGGCCATGTGTTTAAGGCCTCCCACCGTTTTGCCCGTAGTAAGCCAGTACAACCCTATCCACGGGTTGTATGAGCTAACCCTTGTGCCGTCTGACCCCATACCTACCGTAATTCCCATATCGATCATCTGTTTTACCGGCGGGGTAAATTCTGCTGCTTTCTTTCCGTAGCGTTTTATAAAGCTTTCGCCCTGGTAAGCCATCCTGTGCTGTATAGCAATGCTCCCGCCCAGCTTTTTTACCCGTTGCAGGTTTGCTGCCGAAATTGTTTCAGCATGGTCGAAAAACCAGAGCAGCCCGTTTAAAGGTGTTTCGACATTTACCTCCTCAATAACGTTAAGGAAACGGGTTATGCTTTCATCATAAGTGGCATGCAGCCTGAAAGGCCAGCGGTTTTTAACCAATGTGCTTATAACTGCTTTCAGCTGTGCTTCCATTGCAGGCGGCAGGTCGGGCCTGGGCTGGTCAAAATTCTCAAAATCGGCAGCTGTGGCAACAAGGTTTTCACCTCCACCCTGCACAAAATATTCCACACTGCCCCATTTACCAAAGTTCTTCACAGCCTTTCTTTCAGCTGAAGCCTCACAATATCCTCCTATTTCCACTTCGGTTATCCATTTGGTATAATCTGACAGTTCTGTACCTGCTTTTTGTGCAAAAAGATAAAAAGGCAGCCTTACGGTAAGCTCATTACGCTTATTGAGCAAATCGGTTATGCCATAATCATCAGGGTAGTTCTGGAACCCCCCGCCGGCATCCATTATTGAGGTTATGCCCAGTCGGTTAAGTTCTGCCATATATAATCTGGTGGAATTCAGCTTTTCTTCCTGCGAAAGTTCTGGCAGCTTTGCCAGCGTTGAATACAGCAGGAAAGCGTTCGGTTCTGCCACCAGCAGCCCTGTAGGCTCACCATTTTCATCTTTTTGTATCAGTGCGCCTTTGGGGCTTGGAGTATCAGCAGTAATATTAAGTGCTTTCAGCCCCGCCCTGTTGAGGTAGGCATGTCCGTACAGGTGCAGTACAAAAGCCGGCACCTGCCCGGTAGCTTCATTTATTTCCTGCAGGGTTGGCAACCGCTTTTCTTCAAACTGGTAGGCATTCCAGCCGCCAACAACACGTACCCACTGCCCCGCGGGAGTGCGCTGTGCCTGCTCGCGGAGCATTTGCAGCGCCCTTTTTAGCGACCTAACCCCATCCCAACGCAGTTCAGCATTATAAAAGCGCCCGCCCCTGATTACATGGAGGTGGCTGTCAAAAATTCCGGGCACCAGTGTTTTTCCCTGTGCGTCAATCACTTTGGTCTTCTTATTTTTTAATGTAAATACTTCTGCAGTAGTACCCACTTTAATAATCCTGCCGCCTGATACCGCTACTGCCTGTGCCACAGGGAGGGCATCATCAAGCGTATGCACCGAAGCATTATGCACAATAAGGTCAGGCGCTGCTTTTTGTGCCATAACAGGCAGTGCAGCGATAAGGAAGAAAAATAACTTTTTCATAGTACCATAATTAAAATACCCCCGCCTTGCGGCAGGGGTATCAGGTTAAGCATTACTTTTTCTTACCCTCCTGCGCGTTGAACATCTCTTTGGCATACTTAATACCAAGGCCGTAACCGCCACCGTGTTCTTTGGCAATATCATTTACAGGATTGTAGGTTTCCTGCCTTGCCCAGTCTCTCTGCAGCTCAAGCATGTACTGAAGGCTTGTCATCGGTTGTGCGCCTGCCTGTATCATCCTTTGTACTGCCATATCGTGCGCTTCTTTTGATACGCCTCCGCAGGCATCAGAAATAAAGTAAACTTCATATCCCTCATTAAGCGCACTTAATACCGGGCCTACTATACATACTTCTGTCCAAAGGCCCGCAAAAACAATTTTCTTTTTGCCCTTGCCGGTAATAGCTTTGTAAGCTGCGGGGTCTTCCCATGTGTTCATGGTAGTCCTGTCAATTATCTTTTCATTAGGGAAAGTATCCGTAATTTCAGAGAATAATGGCCCACTGAATGTTTTGGCTGCCACAGAGGTAAGCACAACCGAAACATTAAATGTTTTGGCTGCTTTTGAAACCAGTGCAGCATTGTTCCTTATACTTTCAATACTGTGTGACTGGGTTGCAAAGGCCATTTGGGGCTGGTGGTCAATAAGCACAAGAGTGTGGTTTGACGGGCTTAATAATTTTGGAGAAGGCTTTTGTGCGAAAGCCACTGTGGTTAGCAATGCTGCAGCGATAGTTAAAACTGTGTTTTTCATAGAAAAGTGATTTAGTTATTTTTTAGTTATTTTACTATTACTCGTTTAATAACATCACAAATTTCTGCCATGTTTACATCCTGCGCATTGAACCAGATTAAGAAAAAACTTATATTACATTACCCGGCTAGCTGTATCCATTGAAACTGACTGCAAAATCTATACAAACATAAGGATTCAGTATAATAAAATATTACTTATTAATTAAAAAATCTTACAGTTACCTATGTAAGCATTTCTATTTCTATATCATTCAATTATTATTTTTAAACTTGGAAATTCCGTCTTTCAGCCAGGCCTCGTATGTGGCTATATCGGGTGTGTAAGCTACAGGCTCGTTAAGGTTTTGCCCATCATGGCCCATGAGTACATAGTAAGGCTGGGCATTGATGCTGTATTTTGTTATCTGGAAATCACTCCATTTATTACCAATAGTCTTAACTTTTTTACCTGTAGTTTTGGAAATATAGTGTTCATTTTCAGGTAATTCTTTCTTATAGTCAACATACAAAGAAATAAGCACGACATCTTTGTTCAAAACAGACAGAACCCGCTCATCAGACCATACATAATCTTCCATTTTGCGGCAGTTTACACAGGCGTAACCCGTAAAATCAAGAAGGACAGGCTTATTGACTTTTTTTGCATAAGCCAACCCTTTATCATAATCTTCAAAAGCTATGATGCCATGCACCGAAGCTTTAGCCCCTTCCGGGAGTGCTCCATCTGTTGCGCCGCTTGCAGGCGTACCAAAACCAAATGGCGATTCGCTGTAATTTGATGGCGGCGGGAAGCCGCTGATAAGCTTGAGAGGCGCACCCCACAAACCAGGTATCAGGTAGACGGTAAACGCCAATACAAGCAAGCCCAAAGACAACCTGCTTACTGAAATATAGCTCAGGGGAGTATCATGAGGAAGGGAAATTTTGCCAAAAAGATATAGTGCCAGCGCCCCAAATATAGCTATCCAAATAGCAAGGAAAGTTTCCCTTTCCAAAATATGAAGCTGTAATACCAAGTCTGCATTAGATAAAAATTTAAATGCCAGCGCCAGTTCAAGAAATCCAAGAAAAACCTTTACTGTATTTAACCATCCCCCTGATTTTGGTAAACTATTCAGCCACCCGGGGAACATGGCAAACAACATGAATGGAAGTGCCAGCGCAAGTGAAAAGCCCAGCATCCCAATTACAGGGGCAATACCGCCTTTTGAAGCAGCATCAACAAGCAATGTGCCCACTATGGGGCCTGTGCATGAAAATGAAACAATAGCGAGGGCAAGGGCCATAAACAATATACCTACAAAACCACCCCTGTCGGCCTGCCTGTCAACTTTGTTGGCCCATGAGTTGGGGAGCATTATTTCGAAAGCCCCAAGGAAAGAAAATGCAAAAACTATAAGTAAAACAAAGAAAATAACGTTGAACCAAACATTTGTAGATAAAGCATTTAATGCGTCAGCACCAAAAATAGCCGTTACTATGGAACCCAGCACCACATAAATGATGATTATGGAAATTCCATAGAAAACAGCGTTCCTGATGCCTGCGGCCCTTGATTTGCTTTGCTTAGTGAAAAAGCTCACCGTCATCGGTATCATAGGGAAAACACACGGTGTGAGTAACGCCGCAAAACCTGATATAAAGGCTATTAGAAAGATTGAAAGCAGCCCTTTTTCAGCTTCATTACCAGAAGTAAGTGAAATATTTGCACCAGCTTTTGCATCTTGACCAGCCACAGTATCCTTAACTGCCGCCGGGGCCGGCTCATCAAAAGAAATCACTTCTTTGGCAGTTAACGCTTTAAGGTCGAACTCAAAGAGCTTGTTCTGCTGAATGCATACATCTTTACAGACCTGGTAAGCCAGTTCAACCTGAACTAAGGTATTAGCAGTATTGGTAACCTTTATTTTTTGCCTTAGCTGCGCGGTATTTTCCCAAAAGGTTTCATCTACCCCAAAAACATCATTAAAAGCTGTGCGTGTTTTACTTTCTTCGGCTTTACCAACCGCTTCATAGTTATTTTTGTTGTTATTAAAAAGCACTTCCAGAGGGTTAACCCCACCTTCGGGTGTGTACTGAGAATACATGTGCCACTTAGGCTCTATTACAGCATCAAACACTAAAACATATTCTGTATCTGATGTTTTCTCAAGTTTTGAAGTCCACTTTACCGGGTCAAGCACCTGTGCATGGCCACCTATAAATACGAACAAAAATGCTATACAATAAATAATCTTCTTCATTTTAAAGAACTTCTATTTTTATTATTTGTGTTGTGTTATTATCGGGTTTAAAGCGCTCATCTGCGCGTTTGTTTATTATCCATACAACCTGGCTGCCGGAGCATAAGAGCCAGGCACCCTCCTTTTCGCTTAAAGACATTTTTTCATCTTTAAAATACTTGGAAACCTTCTTTTTCTGCCCGTTCATACCGACAGGATAAAAATAATCGCCTGCCTGCCATTTTCTTACAAATAACGGGAATTTAAGTTTTTCCTTATCGGCATAAAGGGTATTTTTAAGCGAATCTTCAGAAACACCCGTAACATCTGAAACAGATAACCGGAAGGCAGTACTGATGGTGTTCATCCCCTCATATATCTCGTGTACGGCGACTTCATCTTCAACAATACGCTCCAGGATAAGGATTTTGCGGTCTTTAAGCAAGCGGTAGGGCCCGGCAAGGACATATTTGCCCGGCTGCGCATCTGCCAGTGCATAAATGTCTTCCCACGCCGTAAAACCAAATGGGCTAAGCCACCGGTACAGGTATGCCCGGTAATTAGTAAGCCGCGCCAGCTCCCGTATATCAATGTGTTTCCTGCCTTTATGTTCTGTTACAACCTGCCTGTAAACCAAAATTGCAGCATCATCCGCAAGTGATTTTGCCTGTTGCAGGTTCTTAAGTGTCTGCTGAAACGATTGTCCAAACAACGGGTTTAAGGACTTCAGTACCGGGACTACATCATGCCTCACCCGGTTGCGCAGGTATTTATCGGTAGCATTGCTGCTGTCCTCGCGCCATATAATACTATTTTCCCGGGCATAAGCCTCAACCTCTTCCCGAGTAAAAGGCAATAGCGGGCGCACAATGGCTTCATTTTGCTGCGGGATGCCTGTTAAGCCTTCCAGCCCGGTCCCTCGGGTAAAATTTATTAAAAACGTTTCAGCAGAATCATCCAGGTGATGTGCCGTGAGCAGGTAGTCAAGCCCGTTTTCCCGTAATAGCTCATTAAACCAGCCGTAACGCAACTGCCTTGCCGCCACCTGGAGCGATAGTTTATTATCAGTAGCAAAAAGCATCGTATCAAAGTGGGTTATATAGACGGGAATATTGTTACAAGATGCATAGTTGCGCACAAAATCTTCATCAGCGTCGCTTTCTTCACCCCGCAACATGAAATTGCAATGTGCAATAGAAAATGGATAATCAAGCTGTTTTAAAAGATGCGCCAGTACCATACTGTCGATACCGCCGCTACAGGCCAGCAGGAGTTTTTTGTCCTTTAAAAACGGGAGATTAACTTTTAGATGATCTTCAAACCTGGAAAGCATGTACAAAGTTACAATTTTATTCCCGTTCCAGCACACGCCGCATCGCCCCCGCTTTCAGCAGGCACTCCTCATATTCCTGTGCCGGGTCGGCTTTGGCCGTAATGGCGCTGCCTACAGAAAAGGAGACATACTGCCGTTCCTCGTTATATAAAATACTGCGGATAACTACATTAAAATCAAAATCACCCTCAGGCGTAAAGTACCCAACCGCACCACTATACAGCCCGCGGCGGGTTTCTTCCAGCTTTTCGATGATCTGCATTGCCGAAATTTTTGGCGCTCCCGTCATGCTGCCCATCGGGAAAGAATGCCGGATAACCTCAACAGGTGTAACGCCTTCAGCAACCTGTGAAACAACTGTAGATATCAGGTGGTGCACCTGTTTGAACGTGTAGGCACCGCACAGTTCTTCCACTGCTACCGTACCCCTGGCTGCCGTTCTTGACAGGTCGTTCCGCACCAGGTCAACAATCATTATGTTCTCGCTGCGTTCCTTTTCATTTATTGCAAGCTGCTGTTTTATAGCATCATCTTCCGCCATATCTGAAGTTCTTTTTGAAGTACCTTTAATTGGCTGAGAGATAACCTTGTTCCCTTCTTTCCGCAGGTAACGCTCCGGCGAAGCTGACAGGAGGTATTGCTTATGATGCTTTAAGAACACTGCAAACGGCGGCCCTGAAATTTTATTTAGTTTTTGATAAACAGAAACAGGCGCTATGCTGGCATCTTCAGCGTAAAACTCCATGCAAAAATTGGCTTCATAAATATCGCCCCTGTGTATGTGCGCCAGCATTTGCCCCACTTTCTCTAAATATTGTTGTTTAGAGATACGCTGCCTGATATTGGTCAGCGGCTGTGAATCCGGTACCTGCAACCCTGCCTTTGTAATTTGTTCAAAATCAGCTTCAATTTCATCATCACACAGCTTCAGGTAGTGCACTTCAAGCTGCCGGCCTTTTAGCAGGAAAAGTTTTTTCGGCTGGAAGAAAAAAAGGTCTGGGAACTGTAGGCCGTCAAAATTATCTGAGGCCAGGCCCTCAACATCATTCTTAAGATCATACGAAAGGTACCCAAAAAGCCAGTCGCCTGTAATTTGCCGGTAGGTGTCCAGCTCATCAAAAGCATTTTCATAATCCGTTTTAACGGAAGTAAAGGCATCAACAGCCAGCACGGCATCATACGACGAATACTGCTGCTTATAATCGTTACTATCCAGGAATACTACTTCCCTGAACTGCTGCGCCCATTGCAGCAACTGTTGTTTGAAATGTTCTGGTTTCTGAACGGCGAATGTAGCGGTGGTTCTCAAGATTACTAATTCTATTTCAAAATTACAGTATTTTTACTACTTTTGAAATATGAGATCAGAACTGGCATCACATATCAATCAAATTAAAAAGCTTTGTGCTGATAACAAAGTAAGGTCTTTATTTGCTTTTGGTTCTGTAACTACTGATAAATTTAATCCTGAAAGCGATATTGACATGATTGTTGATATTGATTCTGAAGATCCGCTGGAGTACTCTGACAGATACTTCAATCTTAAAGAACAACTCCAAAAACTGCTTCACCGGAGAATTGACCTGCTTGAGAACAAATCTCTTAAAAACCCGTATCTGAGAAAACAAATTGATGAAACAAAGGTTTTGATTTATGGATAACCAAATCAAAACGTGGCTTTCTGATGTACTTCAGGCTATTGAAGAGATTAATTCGTTCCTTCCTGAAAAAAGAAATTTCCTTGATTTTCAGCATGATCTGAAAACAAAGCGTGCCATTGAGCGAAATGTAGAAATTATTGGGGAAGCAATAAACCGAATTTTAAAAACTGACCCAACCTACCCTATTGCCAATGCGAGGAAGATTGTTGACACCCGCAACAGGATCATACATGGCTACGATACAGTTTCAGAAGATATAATTTGGGCAATAGTAATACGTGACCTACCCCTGTTAAAAACAGAAGTTGAAGAGTTACTGCAACAATAAAAAAGATTATTTATTTTTCTTCGGGTTCTGCCTTGTATCAAAAATCCTGTTTATATAGATCTTTGATTTACCGGATCTATATGTAATTTTATAATGTCCTTCAATTAGTTTCCGATACTTTCTTTTAAGATGTGAAAAATCATCATCAGGAGCACCAATTTCTGTAAAATCAAAAGACGGATTTTCAAGAAAATCAGCTTTAGCAATTATCTTTAAAGTAATTTCAGAAGCTTTATTATCGCCAAGTAATTCACTATTGAATAGGTCTATTTTCTGTAAATCTTTTAGCGCCCTTTCAGTCCAGTATAATTGCTTCATTATTTTCTCCAGGAAGCCACAATGTCCTTAACCTGCTGATGCGTTAAAACCCTTCCGGCCTTGATATCCGCCTCTGATTCGGCTATCATTTTGTCATTTTCGGACTTAGCCAGGTAACTTTTAAGCATATTGTAAAAGCCCTTAACAGTAGCAGCATCCCCTTTCTCTATAATTTCATGAAGCTCTTTCTTTATCTCTAAGGTACTCATAGCAAAAACATTTATACAAAAGTAATAAAAATCCATTTAAGCTAAAAACGCTGCAAACAACGTTTGTTATTCAGCAATAAAAAACCCACTCTTTCAAGTGGGTTGATTATAATAACTATATGATTTTTTAAATGTGCAGTGCCCTGTTATCGGTAGCGGCAAGCGCGGCTTCCTTCATAGCCTCGGCGTAGGTTGGGTGCGCGTGGCTCATGCGGGAGATATCTTCAGCCGAAGCCTTGAACTCCATTGCCGTTACTGCCTCGGCAATAAGGTCGGCAGTACGGGCGCCTATCATGTGTATGCCCAAAACCTCATCGGTCTTGGCATCGGCCAGTATTTTAACAAAACCGTCGGTGTCCATACTGGCGCGGCTGCGTCCCAATGCCTTGAACGGGAAGGTACCTGCTTTGTACTCCACCCCTGCCTCTTTCAGCTGCTCTTCGGTTTTGCCAACTGCGGCAACTTCCGGCCAGGTGTACACCACACCAGGGATAAGATTATAGTCGATATGCGGCTTCTGGCCTGCAAGGGTTTCGGCAACAAATACACCTTCTTCCTCTGCTTTGTGGGCAAGCATGGCACCTTTAACCACATCGCCTATAGCGTAAATGTTTGGTACGCTTGTCTGCAGGTGGTCGTTCACCTCGATTTGTCCGCGCTCTGTAATTTTTACTCCGGCAGCTTCAGCATTAAGCCCGTCAGTATAAGGACGGCGGCCAACTGATACCAGTGAATAATCACCGTCAAGCGTAATCGTTTCGCCTTTGGCATTCTCGGCCTGCACCTGCACACCTTCGCCGTTGCGCTCCACCGACTTCACTTTGTGGCTGGTGTAGAACTTCATGCCCTGCTTTTTAAGCACTTTGGTAAGCTCTTTAGAAAGCGCACTGTCCATACCCGGAATAATCCTGTCGAGGTACTCCACCACTGATACTTCAGCGCCCAGGCGCAGGTACACCTGGCCCAGCTCAAGGCCTATAACGCCCCCGCCGATAATTATAAGGTGCTTAGGCACTTCCTTCAGCTTAAGGGCTTCGGTTGATGTTATGATACGCTCTTTGTCAATCTTTATGAACGGAAGCGTTGAAGGCTTGGAGCCTGTAGCGATAATGGTATTTTTAGCTTCGATAGTTTCTGATGAGCCATTGTTCTTTGTTACTTTTATATGCGTGGCGTCTTCAAATGACCCAAGGCCTTCAAAAACGGTTATCTTGTTCTTGTCCATGAGGTATTTTACGCCACTTACATTCTGGTCTACCACGCCCTGCTTGCGCGCTATCATCTGCTGAAAGTTCACTTTTATCTCACCCGGGATGTCGATACCGTGCTCTTTAAAGTGCGTGATGGCATCATGGTAATGGTGCGATGAATCCAGCAGCGCTTTAGACGGGATGCAGCCCACGTTGAGGCAGGTGCCGCCAAGGGTTGGGTATTTTTCGATAATTGCTGTATTGAAACCCAGCTGTGCACAGCGGATGGCTGCCACATAACCGCCCGGGCCTGAACCTATAACGACTACGTCAAATGAACTCATGCTATATCTTTTTTGTGTGTTTTGATTTTGTAAGGCAAATTTAGGGATTATGATTTATATGGGCGGAATAAAAGGGTTTATTTTTTTCCTCACCCCGGCCCTGTGAAAATGAGAGGGAGGAGCTGCCCAATAAGCTAATGCCCACCACCCTTATTATGAAGATAAAATACATTGTAAACCATGATTATTGTCAGCTTTTACGGCATTTGTCCGCCTTACTTTTGACCTGTAATTCTAAACACAAATACCATGAGAAAGTTATTCTTTTATGCTGCCTTAGCCTTTTTAAGCACATCTGTAATGTTTGCCCAGGAAGAACAAAAAAATGATGGCTTTAACCGCTGGATGATACGCGCCCGCGGCGTAGGGGTTATACCTAACGAAAGCGCAACCATAGGGATTATAGGAGGTGATGCCGCTATTTCGTCTACTTTTATACCGGAACTTGACTTTACTTACTTTTTTACTAAAAATATTGCGGCTGAGCTTATACTGGGCACATCGAAGCATGATGTTAACACCGAAGGCTCTAACATCACTGCCATAGGCGGGCCTGCCAGGGCAGACATTGACCTGGGCAGTGTACGCCTGCTGCCACCTACCCTGACGGTGCAATACCACTTTTATACCTTTGACGGCGTGTTTAAACCCTATGTGGGCGCGGGGATAAACTATACTATTTTTTATGATGTTAAAGCCGGAAATACGGTAAAAGATGTTGACTATGACAACAATGTAGGCTTTGCCCTGCAACTGGGCTTTGATGTGAAGGTGAGCGATAAATTTTATATTAATGCCGATGTGAAGCAATTGTTCCTGAATACTGACGTAACCGTTGATGCCACTAACCTGGCACCAGGGCTGAAAATACCTGCCGAGGTAGATATTAACCCGCTGCTGCTGGGTGTGGGTGTAGGGTATAGTTTTTAAAAATCCTGATACTTATGAGAAGCCGCCTTGCGCGGCTTTTTTTGCTATGCCTACAGGGATGGCAGGATGATTATATTCTGTATAAACGTATATTTCGTTACGATTAATCATAATTTATTTATGCAGGGCGATGCTACAGGATAATGAAATATATTTCCATTACTTCAAAAAAAGTTCAGGATAGATAATCATAACTAATCTTATAAGTATGCGTAGCTGAGGCTTTAGATAAATAAAAAAACCCTCCATTGCTGAAGGGTTTCTTTATTTATTTAAGCCTGTCCCGCAGGACCGAAACTCAAAGGAAGCGGCGGCTGTTCCGTATCGCTGATTACGCCGTGGGCGCTCTCAAAGCGGTGGATGTTCTCGCCTAAAGCCTTCAGCAGGCGCTTGGCATGCTGGGGCGTTAATACTATGCGCGATTTTACTTTCGCCTTTGGAGTACCGGGCATAATACTCACAAAATCCACAACAAACTCTGATGCCGAATGGTTGATGATGGCAAGGTTACTGTAAGTCCCTTCGGCCGTTTTCTCGTCCAGCTCAATGTTTATTTGTCCGGGCTGTTGCTTCTGTTCGCTCATAATTAATAGTTATATTCCTCTTTCGGAGTTAAAAGCTCATTGTATTCTTCTTTAGACCCTACAATAGTGTTATCATAGTCCCTCATACCTGTACCTGCAGGTATCCTGTGCCCTACAATAACGTTCTCTTTAAGGCCTTCAAGCGCATCTATTTTACCTGCTACGGCTGCTTCGTTCAGTACTTTGGTAGTTTCCTGGAACGACGCCGCAGAGATGAACGACTTGGTTTGTAGTGATGCCCTTGTAATACCCTGAAGTACCGGTGTAGCCGTTGCCGGAACTACATCGCGCGCCACAACCTGCCTCTTGTCGTTACGCTTAAGGATAGAGTTCTCATCCCTTAGCTCACGAGGAGAAACGATCTGGCCCGGTTTCAGGTTCTCCGAGTCACCTGCGTCCTCAACCACCTTCATGCCATATAGCTTATCATTTTCTTCGATAAAGTCTGATGTATGGATGAGCTGGTCTTCAAGGAACAATGTATCTCCCGGATCCTGAACCTGTACTTTACGCATCATCTGGCGGATTACCACTTCAAAGTGCTTGTCGTTGATCTTCACACCCTGAAGGCGGTAAACCTCCTGTATCTCGTTTACAAGGTACTGCTGTACGGCAGACGGCCCCTGAATACGAAGGATATCATCCGGTGTAATGGCACCGTCAGATAGCGGCATACCGGCTTTAACGTAGTCATTCTCCTGTACAAGGATCTGGTTCGAAAGCTTCACAAGATATTTCTTGATCTCTCCAAACTTAGATTCAATAATGATCTCGCGGTTACCCCTCTTGATCTTACCGAATGAAACCACACCGTCAATTTCTGATACCACAGCCGGGTTACTTGGGTTACGCGCTTCAAGAAGCTCGGTAATCCTTGGTAAACCACCCGTAATATCGCCCGCTTTAGAAGAACGCCTTGGTATCTTCACAAGGATCTTACCGGCCTTAATCTTCTCGCCATTGTCAACCATAAGGTGGGCACCCACCGGAAGGTTGTACGAACGGATAAGCTCATTGTCTTTTCCGTAGATCAATAGCGTAGGGATAAGCTTTTTATTCCTTGCTTCAGAGATTACTTTCTCCTGGAATCCGGTCTGCTCATCAATCTCAACCATGAACGATTGTCCCTGCTCGATATCTTCATAAGCTACCTTACCGGTAAATTCAGAGATAATAACCCCGTTATATGGATCCCACTTACATATTACAGTCCCTTTATCAACCACATCGCCGTCTTTCACGTAAATGCTTGAACCGTAAGGTATGTTGTGTGTATTTAAAACAATTCCTGTATTTTCGTCAACAAGCTTAAGTTCGGTAGAACGTGATACCACGATGTCTACTTCATTGCCCTCATTGTCTTCGCCTTTAACCGTTTTAAGGTCTTCAATCTCCAGCCTTCCGCGGAACTTGGTTACAATGCTTGATTCCTCAGAAATGTTACCCGCAGTACCACCCACGTGGAAGGTACGGAGCGTAAGCTGTGTACCCGGCTCACCGATAGACTGTGCCGCAATAACACCTACTGCCTCACCTTTCTGTGTCATTTTACCAGTAGCAAGGTTACGGCCGTAACACTTGGCACAGATACCTTTTGTAGCCTCGCAGGTAAGCGGTGAACGCACCTCAACAGCCTCAATAGGGGCAGCAGTTATAGCCCTTACTTCAGCTTCGGTTATCTGCTCGCCGGCATGTACCAGTATATCGCTGGTAAGCGGGTTCACTACATCATGCAGCGCCACGCGGCCAAGTATCCTTTCTCCAAGGGTTTCAACAACCTCTTCGTTCTTTTTAAGCGCAGTAACCTCAATACCCCTTAGCGTGCCGCAGTCAACCGAGTTAACAATAACATCCTGCGATACGTCATGAAGCCTACGGGTAAGGTAACCCGCGTCAGCCGTTTTAAGAGCGGTATCCGCAAGACCTTTACGTGCACCGTGGGTAGAGATAAAGTACTCAAGGATCGAAAGGCCTTCCTTAAAGTTAGAAAGGATAGGGTTCTCGATAATTTCACCACCACCGGCAGTTGATTTTTTAGGCTTGGCCATCAAACCACGCATACCTGTAAGCTGGCGTATCTGTTCTTTAGAACCCCTCGCACCAGAGTCAAGCATCATGTACACCGAGTTAAATCCTTGCTGGTCTTCGCGGATGTTCTTCATGGCAAGCTCAGTAAGCAATGCGTTGGTAGAAGTCCACACGTCAATAACCTGGTTGTAACGCTCGTTGTTAGTAATAAGCCCCATGTTATAGTTCATGGTGATAGCCTCAACCTGCTCGTTAGCATCAGCAATAAGCTCCTCTTTCCTGTCCGGGATAATAATATCACCTAAGCTGAATGACAAACCGCCTTTGAAAGCGAATTTGTAACCCATATCTTTCATGTTATCAAGGAACGCGGCAGTAGTAGGCACATCGGTAACACTTAAAATCTTACCGATAATATCCCTTAATGATTTTTTGGTCAATACCTCATTAATATATCCTGCAGCTTCAGGCACTACTTCATTAAACAGTACCCTTCCGGCTGTTGTCTGGATTATTTTCCATACAAGCTCGCCATTCTCATTAAAGTCCTTGGCACGTATTTTCACACGGGCGTTAAGGTCAAGCCTGCCTTCGTTTAGGGCAATGTTCACCTCTTCAGCCGAGTAGAATGTAAGGCCTTCTCCCTTAACAACATAATCAGGTGTAGAAAGGCGCTCTTTGGTCATGTAATAAAGACCAAGTACCATGTCCTGAGACGGTACAGTGATAGGCGCACCGTTAGCCGGGTTAAGGATATTGTGTGAAGCAAGCATTAACAGCTGTGCCTCAAGTATAGCCTCAGGGCCAAGCGGCAGGTGAACCGCCATCTGGTCACCGTCAAAGTCAGCATTAAACGCCGTACATACTAACGGGTGCAGCTGGATAGCCTTACCTTCAATAAGTTTCGGCTGGAATGCCTGGATACCTAAACGGTGAAGCGTAGGAGCCCTGTTTAGCAGTACCGGGTGGCCTTTAATTACGTTTTCAAGGATATCCCATACTACCGGCTCTTTTTTATCAATGATCTTTTTAGCCGACTTCACTGTCTTAACAATACCACGCTCTATCAGTTTCCTGATAACAAACGGCTTGTAAAGCTCAGCAGCCATATCTTTTGGAAGGCCACACTCAAACAGTTTCATTTCAGGGCCAACAACAATTACCGAACGCGCTGAATAGTCAACACGCTTACCAAGCAGGTTTTGACGGAAACGTCCCTGCTTACCTTTAAGTGAATCTGAAAGTGATTTTAGCGGCCTGTTTGATTCTGTTTTCACCGCCGATGCTTTCCTTGTATTGTCGAACAGCGAGTCAACAGATTCCTGTAGCATACGCTTTTCGTTACGAAGAATTACTTCAGGGGCTTTTATTTCCATCAGCCTTTTCAGACGGTTGTTACGGATAATTACCCTACGGTAAAGGTCATTAAGGTCAGACGTAGCGAAACGTCCGCCGTCAAGCGGTACAAGCGGTCGAAGCTCTGGCGGGATAACAGGTATAACTTTAAGGATCATCCATTCAGGGCGGTTTTCCCTGTTCATGTTGCTTTCGCGGAATGATTCAACTACCTGCAGCCTTTTAAGCGCTTCAGTTTTACGCTGCTTTGATGTTTCGTTGTTAGCGCTGTGGCGAAGCTCATACGAAAGTGCGTCAAGGTCAATCCTTGCCAGCAGGTCCATAATACACTCCGCACCCATTTTAGCAATAAACTTGTTAGGGTCGCTGTCGTCTAAATATTGGTTTTCCATAGGAAGAGAGTCCAGTATATTCAGGTACTCTTCCTCTGTTAAAAAGTCAAGTGTGTTAAGTGTTTCCCCGTCAGGGCCTTTGGCAATACCGGGCTGTATAACCACATACCTTTCATAGTATATGATCATGTCAAGCTTTTTAGACGGAAGGCCAAGAAGGTAGCCTATTTTGTTAGGCAGTGAGCGGAAATACCATATGTGTGCAATAGGCACTATAAGATTGATATGCCCTACCCTGTCACGACGTACTTTCTTTTCGGTAACTTCTACCCCGCAACGGTCACAAACGATACCTTTATAACGTATCCTTTTGTACTTGCCGCAGGCACATTCAAAATCCTTTACCGGACCGAAGATACGCTCGCAGAAAAGACCGTCCCTTTCAGGCTTGTGTGTACGATAGTTAATGGTTTCCGGCTTTAAAACCTCACCCCTTGATTCTGCCAGGATTGACTCCGGTGAAGCAAGGCCTATCGAAATCTGGTTAAATCTCTTAACCGTATTTTTATCTTTTAATCTTGTCATGATAACGAAATATCAATTATATTAAAAACGTATAGAATGGGAACGGAGCCAGGGCCCCGTTCCCGTGTAATTATTCTTCTAACCTGATGTCAAGCCCAAGGCCTTTCAGTTCGTGCATCAACACGTTGAAAGATTCAGGCAGACCAGGTTCCGGCATGGTTTCACCCTTAACGATAGCCTCGTAAGTTTTAGCCCTTCCGATAACGTCATCTGATTTAACAGTAAGGATTTCCCTAAGTGTGCTTGATGCACCGTATGCCTCAAGGGCCCAAACCTCCATCTCACCAAAACGCTGGCCACCAAACTGTGCCTTACCTCCAAGAGGCTGCTGCGTAATAAGCGAGTACGGACCGATTGAACGTGCGTGCATCTTATCATCAACCATGTGGCCCAGCTTAAGCATGTAGATAACACCTACAGTTGCCGGCTGGTGGAAACGCTCACCTGTACCCCCATCATAAAGATATGTATGGCCAAAGCGCGGTATACCTGCCTCATCAGTCAGTTTATTGATTTCATCAAGGGTAGCACCATCAAAAATAGGAGTAGCGAACTTTTTGCCTAATTTTAAACCGGCCCATCCTAAAACAGTTTCATATATCTGCCCGATGTTCATACGCGAAGGTACCCCAAGCGGGTTAAGCACAATGTCAACCGGCGTTCCATCTTCAAGGAACGGCATGTCTTCCTCACGTACAATTTTGGCTACAATACCTTTGTTACCGTGGCGGCCCGCCATCTTATCACCCACTTTCAGCTTACGTTTTTTAGCAATGTAAACCTTGGCAAGTTTCAAAATTCCTGACGGAAGCTCATCTCCCACAGTAATGGTAAATTTCTCCCTCCTGAGCGCACCCTGAAGGTCGTTAAGCTTTATCTTGTAGTTGTGGATAAGGTCGTTAACCATTGCATTGGTTTCATCATCCGTAGTCCACTGGCCTTTGGTAAGGTGTGCAAAATCCTCAACCGCGTAAAGCATCTTCTGGGTAAATTTCTTGCCTTTTGGCAGTACTTCCTCACCCAGGTCGTTCATAACTCCCTGCGAAGTTTTACCGTTAACTATATTAAACAGCTTGTCAATCAGCCTGTCTTTAAGCTCGTTGAACTTAACCTCAAACTCCATTTCAAGCTTTCCTAAATCATCTTTATCTTTTGTACGCTTACGCTTATCTTTAACGGCGCGTGCAAAAAGTTTTTTATCAAGAACCACGCCATGAAGAGACGGAGAGGCTTTTAGTGAAGCATCTTTTACGTCACCTGCCTTGTCACCAAATATGGCGCGTAGCAGCTTCTCTTCCGGAGTTGGGTCTGATTCTCCTTTAGGGGTAATCTTACCTATAAGGATGTCGCCTGGCTTAACTTCGGCACCAATCCTTATCATACCGTTCTCATCAAGGTCTTTAGTAGCCTCTTCCGATACGTTAGGTATATCATTGGTAAGCTCCTCGTTACCCAGCTTGGTATCCCTTACCTCCAGTGAATAATCATCTACGTGTATTGAGGTAAAGATATCATCGCGAACCACTTTTTCAGAAATCACGATAGCATCCTCAAAGTTGTAGCCTTTCCATGGCATAAATGCCACCTGCAGGTTACGCCCAAGGGCAAGCTCACCATTTTGCGTGGCATAGCCTTCGCAAAGCACCTGGCCCGGCACTACCCTGTCACCTTTGCGTACAATAGGCTTAAGGTTTATGCTCGTGCTCTGGTTGGTCTTCCTGAATTTTATAAGCTGGTACGTTTTCTCATCCGGGTCAAAACTAACCATCCTTTCACGGTCAGTCCTGTCATATTTAATAGTAATTTGGTTAGCATCTACATACTCAACAGTACCATGCCCTTCAGCATTTATAAGTACCCTTGAATCTGAAGCTACCTGACGTTCAAGGCCTGTTCCTACAATTGGCGACTCAGGACGCAGCAATGGTACGGCCTGGCGCATCATGTTCGAGCCCATCAGCGCACGGTTAGCGTCATCATGCTCAAGGAACGGGATAAGCGATGCTGATATGGAAGCAATCTGGTTAGGTGCCACATCAGTATAATGTACTGCTGTTGGCTCCACTACCGGGAAGTCGCCTTCCTCACGGGCAATTACCCTTTCGGCAGTAATAGTACCATCATTACCCATTTCAGTATTAGCCTGGGCTATAAGTTTGCCTTCTTCCTCTTCAGCGCTTAAGTAGATAGGTTCAGACTCTAAATCCACCTTTCCGTTCTCAACCTTGCGGTACGGGGTTTCAATAAAGCCCATTCCGTTCACCTTGGCATAAACACCAAGCGAAGATATCAGACCGATGTTCGGACCTTCAGGCGTTTCAATAGGACATAAACGTCCATAGTGTGTATAGTGAACGTCACGTACCTCGAAACCTGCCCTTTCACGCGAAAGACCACCCGGACCAAGTGCAGAAAGCCTGCGCTTGTGGGTTATCTCTGCCAACGGGTTTGTCTGGTCCATGAACTGCGACAGCTGGTTGGTACCAAAGAAAGAGTTTATAACCGACGACAATGTTTTGGCATTGATAAGGTCGATTGGTGTAAACACCTCGTTATCCCTCACGTTCATACGCTCCCTTATAGTCCTTGCCATACGGGCAAGGCCTACACCGAACTGTGCTGACAGCTGCTCGCCAACCGTCCTTACGCGGCGGTTTGACAAGTGGTCGATATCGTCAATCTCTGCTTTAGAGTTGATAAGCTCGATAAGGTATTTAACTATGGTAATGATATCTTCTTTGGTAAGCACCTGCTTTTCCATCGGGATATCAAGGCCAAGCTTTTTGTTCATCCTGTAGCGGCCTACTTCACCCAGGTTGTAACGCTGGTCAGAGAAGAACAGTTTATCTATAATGCCACGAGCCGTTTCCTCATCAGGTGGTTCTGCGTTACGCAGCTGACGGTAAATGTGCTCTACGGCCTCTTTTTCTGAGTTGGTAGGGTCTTTTTGAAGCGTGTTATGGATAATGGCATAATCAGCCTGGTTATTATCCTCCTTGTGTAGCAGGATTGATTTCACGTTAGACTCTATGATCTCCTCAACATTATCTTTATCGATAATAGTATCACGGTCTAATATGATCTCGTTACGCTCAATAGAAACCACCTCGCCTGTATCCTCATCCACAAAATCCTCATGCCATGTATTCAATACACGCGCGGCAAGCCTTCTGCCTACATATTTTTTAAGGCCTGTTTTTGAAACCTTGATCTCTTCAGCAAGGTCAAAAATTTCAAGGATATCTTTATCCCTTTCAAAGCCTATGGCGCGGAAAAGCGTGGTTACAGGAAGTTTTTTCTTCCTGTCGATATACGCATACATCACATTGTTGATGTCAGTAGCAAATTCAATCCACGAACCTTTAAAAGGAATTACCCTTGCCGAATATAATTTTGTACCGTTTGCATGGAATGACTGACCGAAGAAAACTCCCGGAGACCTGTGCAGCTGCGATACTACAACACGCTCAGCACCGTTGATAACAAAAGTACCGCTTGGCGTCATGTAAGGGATGGTACCCAGGTAAACGTCCTGTACAATAGTTTCAAAATCTTCATGCTCAGGGTCAGTACAATACAGCTTTAACCTTGCTTTAAGGGGAACGCTATAGGTAAGCCCTCTGTCAATACACTCTTCAATTGTATATCTTGGCGGATCAACAAAGTAATCAAGGAACTCCAACACAAACTGATTTCTTGTATCAGTAATCGGAAAGTTTTCCATGAAGGTGTTATATAGACCTTCGTTGCCTCGCTCATCAGATTTAGTTTCAAGCTGAAAAAAATCTTTAAACGATTTTACCTGAATATCCAGGAAATCCGGGTAAGCAGGAATGTTCTTGGTCGAGGCAAAATTTAATCTTTCAGTCTGATTTGTTATCATCAATGGACAAAATTTTGATTAAAATAATTGAGAAAAGAACGTATAAAATGTTATTATACGAAAAATGGTTTAGGCCTTTGAGAGTGCTTCTCAAGGCCTAAACCTGGGTTTTTAACCGTAGTAAGCTTATTTAAGCTCAACAACAGCTCCGGCTTCTTCCAGAGACTTTTTAAGGCCTTCGGCCTCATCTTTAGAAACGCCTTCTTTTACGTTTGCAGGAGCACCGTCTACAAGGTCTTTAGCTTCTTTAAGACCTAGGCCTGTAAGCTCTTTTACAGCTTTAACTACAGCAAGCTTAGAAGCGCCAGCATCTTTAAGAACTACAGTAAACTCAGTTTGCTCAGCAGCAGCAGCAGTGTCACCACCACCTGCAACAGGGCCGGCTACAGCTACAGCAGCAGCTGCAGGCTCAATGCCATACTCCTCTTTTAGTATTGTAGCAAGTTCGTTAACTTCTTTAACTGTAAGGTTAACTAATTGTTCTGCGAATTGTTTCAAATCTGCCATTTTTCTATCGTTTTAAATAGTTTGTAATATATAATTTATTAAGTGCGTACTCGCGGATTTGTTATCTTTCTGATAACGTTTTAACAAGGCCTGCAATAGTGCTGCCGCCTGATTTAAGGGCAGAAACAACATTTTTAGCAGGAGACTGAAGAAGGCCGATGATTTCACCGATAACTTCGTCTTTAGATTTAAGTGCTACAAGGGCATCAAGCTGGTTGTCGCCTGTAAATACAGCTTCGTGTATATAAGCACCCTTAAGGATAGGCTTATCAGCTTTTTTGCGAAATTCCTTGATAACTTTAGCAGGAGCGTTGCCATTCTCTGCAATCATGATGGCAGTGTTGCCTTTAAGTACTGACGGAAGTTCGCCGTAATTATTTTCAACACTTTCCATTGCTTTTTCAAGCAGGGTGTTTTTAACTACCTCAAGCTTTATGCCCGCTTTAAAGCAAGCCCTCCTAAGGTTTGAAGTAGTTTCAGCATCAAGTCCTGAAATATCTGCAACATAAACCACGTTTGAACCGGATAACTGTGCAGTTAAATCTTCAATAACTCTTGATTTTTCTTCTCTGGTCATAATAAATATTTTTAACTACCAATTATACCGCTTTAGGGTCTAAAGCAATAGCAGGGCTCATAGTAGAAGAGATGTGGATACTCTTGATATATGTACCTTTTGCTGCAGTTGGTTTTAATTTTATTAATGTTTGTATAATTTCGTGAGCGTTCTCCGATATCTTGTCAGCATCAAAAGATACTTTCCCGATACCTGCATGAACGATACCCGTCTTATCAACTTTAAAGTCGATTTTACCTGATTTTACTTCCTGAACGGCTTTGCCAACCTCCATGGTTACAGTACCCGTTTTAGGGTTTGGCATAAGTCCGCGTGGACCAAGAATCCTACCAAGAGGACCAAGTTTACCCATTACGGCAGGCATAGTGATGATAACATCAACATCAGTCCAGCCGTCTTTTATTTTCTGAAGGTAATCATCTAAACCTACGTGGTCAGCGCCTGCAGCTTTAGCTTCAGCTTCTTTATCAGGAGTAACAAGCGCAAGCACCCTTACATCTTTACCTGTACCGTGTGGAAGTGTTACCACGCCCCTTACCATCTGGTTCGCTTTCCTTGGATCTACGCCCAAACGTACTGCGATGTCAACTGACTCGTCAAATTTTGCTGAAGCAACTGTTTTGATCAATGCAGAAGCATCTTTCAGCGAATACAGTTTGTTCTTCTCAATCTTTGCAGCAGCCTCTTTCTGTTTTTTTGTCAATTTTGCCATGTCTTCTTTTTCTTTTTAAGATTAAAAAGGAGCTGCTCCTGTTACTGTTATACCCATAGACCTTGCTGTACCTGCAACCATGCTCATAGCTTTCTCGATAGTGAAAGCATTAAGGTCCGGCATTTTGTCTTCTGCAATAGTCCTGATCTGATCCCAGGTAACACTTGCTACTTTTTTACGGTTAGGCTCACCTGAACCGCCTTTAAGCTTGGCAGCTTCCAGCAGCTGTATAGCAGCCGGTGGCGTTTTAACAACAAAATCGAAAGATTTGTCTTTGTACACAGTAATTTGTACTGGTAAAACTTTACCGGGCTTATCCTGGGTCCTGGCATTAAATTGCTTACAGAACTCCATGATGTTAACGCCCGCAGCTCCCAAAGCAGGTCCAACCGGTGGCGACGGATTCGCAGCACCTCCCTTAACTTGTAGTTTAACTACTTTACTAATTTCTTTAGCCATTTCTTTTAAAGATTAGCACATCTTCAATTGGAAGCGAGGATGTGATTTTTATAATAAGTGTAACAAAAATTATACTTTTTCAACCTGCATAAAGCTGAGTTCCAGCGGGGTCTTCCTTCCGAAGATCTTCACCATCACCTCCAGCTTACGCTTTTCTTCATTCACCTTTTCAACAGTGCCGTTAAACCCGTTGAAAGGACCATCAATAACCTTAATGGTTTCACCCACTGTAAAAGGTATCGAAACATTATCAGTCTTAACCGAAAGCTCATCAACCTTGCCAAGCATCCTGTTTACTTCAGACATACGAAGCGGTACCGCATCACCACCTTTGGTTTCACCCAAAAACCCGATAACACCGGTAATGGATTTGATAATATGCGGAATCTCACCTGTAAGGTTGGCCTCAATCATTACATATCCGGGGAAGTACACCCTGTCTTTGCTGATCTTTTTCCCGTCACGCACCTGCACAACCTTTTCAGTAGGAACAAGCACCTGCGAAATATAATCACTCATGCCAAGCCTGTTTATTTCAGTTTCGATGTAGTTCTTTACTTTGTTTTCCTGACCGCTTACCGCCCTAACCACATACCATTTTTTGACATTGTTATCAGTCATTGCAAGTAAATTAATTTTTTAAGAAACTATATATATTTGCCACAAGCACTTCAAAACCACGGTCTATACCGAAAGTAAGCAAAGCAAATATTACCGAAAAAACAGCAACAATAATAGTAAGGCGTTGTATCTCTGCCCACTCTGGCCAGGTAACATTTGTTTTAAGCTCAGCAAATGCTTCTGATATATAATTTGTAACCTTTGACATTGTATTTTGTTTTTGCACGGGTGGAGAGATTCGAACTCCCATCAACGGTTTTGGAGACCGCTATTCTACCCTTGAACTACACCCGTTTGTTAAAAGCCAGCCGGCGCACAGGCGCCGTGCTGGCTTTGTATATTTACCTAATTAAAAATTAGTCAAGGATTTCAGTTACCTGACCTGCACCTACCGTACGGCCACCTTCGCGGATAGCGAAACGAAGACCTACGCTTAGAGCGATTGGGCTAAGCAGCTGCACCTCGATAGTAAGGTTATCACCAGGCATTACCATCTCAACACCTGCAGGAAGAGAAATTGTTCCTGTTACGTCAGTTGTACGAACGTAGAACTGAGGGCGGTAGTTGTTGTGGAATGGAGTGTGGCGTCCACCTTCTTCTTTCTTAAGGATATAAACCTCAGCCTTAAATTTAGCGTGTGGCTTAACAGATCCTGGCTTGATGATTACCATACCACGACGGATATCAGCTTTATCAATACCACGAAGAAGAAGACCTACGTTGTCACCAGCTTCACCCCTGTCAAGGATCTTACGGAACATCTCAACACCAGTGATTGTTGAAGTAAGTTTGTCAGCACCCATACCGATAATCTCAACAGCGTCACCAGTGTTAGCAACACCTGTTTCAATACGGCCGGTAGCAACAGTACCACGACCAGTGATAGTGAATACGTCTTCAACAGGCATAAGGAAAGGTTTTTCAACGTCACGAACAGGAAGTTCAATCCAGTTGTCAACCGCATCCATAAGTTCCATTACAGTAGCAACCCATTTTGGCTCACCGTTAAGTGCACCAAGAGCAGAACCTTTAATTACAGGCCCGTTATCGCCATCATACTGGTAGAAGTTAAGAAGGTCACGGATTTCCATTTCAACAAGCTCAAGAAGCTCAGCATCGTCCACCATGTCCACTTTGTTCATAAAAACAACCATTCTAGGCACACCTACCTGGCGGCCAAGAAGGATGTGCTCACGTGTTTGTGGCATCGGTCCGTCAGTAGCAGCAACTACAAGGATAGCACCGTCCATCTGGGCAGCACCTGTAACCATGTTTTTAACGTAGTCAGCGTGACCAGGACAGTCAACGTGAGCGTAGTGACGGTTAGCAGTAGCATACTCTACGTGAGATGTATTAATTGTAATACCCCTTTCTTTTTCTTCAGGAGCGTTATCAATTTGGTCAAATGATTTAGCTTCAGAAAGACCTGCATCAGCCAATACTTTAGTAATAGCAGCAGTCAAAGTTGTTTTACCGTGGTCAACGTGTCCAATAGTACCTATATTAAGGTGGGGTTTGGAACGATCAAAAGTTTCCTTTGCCATGATTTAATAATTTAATCTTAGTTATATAATTAGTGTTCAAAATTTATACTTTGAGCCAATGACGGGATTTGAACCCGTGACCTCTTCCTTACCAAGGAAGCACTCTACCCCTGAGCTACACCGGCAACTTATCCTTCATTTTAAATTTTAAATGGAGAAATTTTAAATTAGCCCGAAGGTCATTCAACATTTAAAAATTCATAATTAAAANAGAATTTAGGTTGTGTTGTAAGAAAAAAGAAATTAATGCCAATGTTTGTTTTAATAAACGAAACGCAAAAGCTAACAGGGATGAATATTTTGACCCATTACTTTATAAGGAACGGTATAAAATCGAAAGGGCAAACGCCTGGATGGATAGCTTTAGGTCGTTGTTAAATCGATTTGACACAACAACCGCAAGCTGGTTAGGCTTTAATTACCTGGCTTTTACAATCATCGCACTAAAGAAATTTAATAAAATAAAAGTTTAAACCACTTCATCATTATAAATACAATTCCAACAAAAGATTTGGAATAATATGCTTTACAGAAATACAATTTCCAAAAGCATAACTTAACTATTGTTGTGATAACATTAATTAGCTTTTACAGCCTGCACGGTAACACCTAAATTTGATCCGAGAGGTAAACTGGACGAATCAATTAACATTGAAGATATATAGGGTAATCTACTGTTTCGTACGAAATTATAATTATCAGAACCATTTTCAAATAATAACCCTACATCCCTTCCGCCAATACTGTAGTTCTTTCCTGAGCTGGATGCCCCTAACCTGTAATAATCCACGCTCCAACTTGTCGCTCCGTTATTAATATCTGTCATGGCAGCATACATTGGGCTGGCATCAAATAGATTATTATTACTACTATTGCCATTGGTTGTCCATACAGGTGGGGTGCCACCCGCGGTATTGAAAGTTAAGTTCCTGGTGAAGTTAGAGTTAGTAATAGAATTACTAAAATTCATCTTCAGGAAAACATTATTTGTAAACAGAAGGTTATTACAACTAAAAAAAGCATTTAAGCTTCCATTAGTACCGTAGAATAAATTTTGGTCAAACAATATGTTATTACTACTACCATTATTAAAATTTGTAAGGCAATTTTCGGAAGTACCATAAAAAATCGTATTCCTGATTATCGAATTGGTTAATCTCTGGCCAGCCCCGTTTAAAGGCCTCGCAAAAAAACATCCTGATATTAGCAGATTTGAAATACTTGCGTTTACATGTAAAATATCACTAAAATAACACCTAATGAAACTTATACCGGATGACTCCATATAGATATTAGTTATGTTTCGGAACCAAATGCCTTCAAAAGTAGATGCTGCCCGCACATAATTTGTAGAAATACTAGTCCCATTTGGAGATTGCACCGGCGCGAATCCGGCCCCGAAAAAATAAAGCTTCTTTGCTGACTCATTATAGCCCAAAGTGTACGGTGTGGCGCTGGGAGCCAATAACAGCGTGTCGTTTGCAGCGGAAGCGTTGACGGCAGCATTAAGATTATTAAACTGCGCCACACCTCCGGGCACGTTACTAACTGTCCTGATAGTAGCATTCACTGCATTATTCAGGAAAAGTAAAAACAAGGTTAAAAGTAAAGTTTTTTTCATGGGTACTAATTTTTTGTTGAATGTTTATTTTGTAGTGGATTTATTATGGGGTTAATAACACAATTGTAATACTAATCCATATTAGTTAAGTCAGAAAAAAAATTATAGGAATTAATAGTTAGATATTAGTCACAATTAATAGTTAAATTTTTATTGACAAATGTATAATTTTTTTTGTATGATTTCAATAAAAATTTAAAGTTTTTCTCTTATTTTTTATGTTAAAAAACTGTAATTTAAACANGTGGCAGGATTCGAACCTGCGACCTCCTGGTCCCAAACCAGGCGCGATAACCGGGCTACGCTACACCCCGTATAATTTAGAGGTTGCAAATATACAATTTAATTTAATGTATCATGTCTTGTAGTGAATAATTTTAGTATGCTATGTAAAAAATACAAACTTATAATGCAATTAGTTAACTGTAGGCAGATACTATTTGCCCTGTCGCATGGTTTGTATATTTGTTCATTTAGCTTGCGGCTCATACTGTGTCCGCTAAAAATAATTATTATCGATAGCAGGAGGTAATATTGAATAATAATTTAAATATCATGACTTTAACTACCGATATAAATCAAAACTTATAACTTTAACAAAATTTTAAAATTTAATTGGCAACAATTTTAAAAAAAGTATATTTGATAAAATATTACTTCTGATGAAAAATTTCTTATCAATCTTATTATTTTGTATTTGTATAGCAGGTTACTCTCAAACAGACTACAGCTATGTTTATGACAGTAATGCCTTTATAGCTAAAGGAATACAACTCTATCAGGAAAAAAACTATAGTGCAGCGATAAAAGAATTTGATAAAGTTGATAAGAATGACCCAAAATATTATAATGCGCAGTATGAAAAGGCGCTGGTACTTGCGGCAGGTGATGATAAAGATGCTGCCGCAAAGTTTTTTGAGAATGCTTACAGTACAGGCATGATGGCAGAATTACCGGATTTTTATATAGCATACGGCTCATTTCTAAGCGACCAGAAACAATATGAAAAAGCTGAAACTTTATTTAAAGAGGCCGGAAATTATTTCCCTGAATATAGTGTATTGCTTTATAACATGGCATTATTATATGTCCGTATGGACAAACGGCAGAAAAGTGTTGAGCTTTTGGAAAGGGCTATACAAAACAACCCAAATCACGTTGGCTCACATTACCTGTTAGGTTTCATTGCCCTTGAAAACGGTAATATAACGGAAGGTACTATGGCCCTGCTGGCGTACCTAACACTAATGCCTGATGGCACCGCTAATGAAAACGTGATACAAAAGCTGAATCTCAAATATTCCGAAAATTATCTTGAAAAAGGTAAACTCGTTTTCTCGCCCAAAGGAGATGATTTCGCCGAAATCGAAGAGATTTTAAAAAATGGCCTCCCCTTAAAAAGTGCCTATAAAGTTAAATCAGCTTTTGATGACCCTATAATCCGCCAGGTTCAGGCCGTGGTTGAGTACTCAGCAGAACACAAAGAAAGGCAAGGATTTTTTGAAAGAATATATGTGCCGTGGCTGGCAGATATTGCAAGTAAAAAACAGTTTGAAGGCTTTTCTTATCACATACTATTGGGTGTCAGGGAAAGACTTGGTAAAAAGCTTACTGCACACAATAGCAAGATTAAAGACTATACCGAAAATTATTTGCAGAAAGGCTTTTGGGATGTATTTGCAAAACGGAGGGTAGACCTTTATGGCAGCCAGGAAGAAGTTGTTATTTACCTGCAGGATGGCAGGCCCGATTATTTTGGCAAAGAAGTTAATGGCAAAAAAATGGGCAGGTATAAGGTGCTGAATAAGTATGGCAACATAGCAGCTGAGCTTAATTTTGCTGATAATGAACTTGAAGGCGTACAGAAATATTATGGTTTGAAGGGTAAGCTTCTTGAAGAGAAAACATTTTCTAAAGGTAAGCTTAATGGGAAGCGTATCGTTTACTTCGAAAACGGCAACTTCAGGCTGATAGAATTTTACAAAGACGATAAGCTTGATGGGCTGTGTACAGGTTACTATATTAACGGGGGTAAAAGTGCAGAGGGAAATTTTTCCGCTGATTTGCGTGAAGGCCTGCATACAGAATATTATGAAAACGGCTCCAAAAAAACAGAAGCCAATTACCTCAAAGGCAAGTTAAACGGTAAATATGTATATTACGATATTACCGGGAATGTATCCAACGAGCAAAATTTTGTCAATGATGAACGCCAGGGTAAACTCGTGGAATACTATGATGGCAAAATCGTAAAAAGTGAAGCCGAATATGATAAAGGCGTTATTAAAAATGTGTACAGGGCTTTTTACCCCGATGGCTCCCTCAAAGAAGAAAGTAACTATGCCAACAGGGTTTTACAACATGTAGTGTATTATTATGGAGGCAAAAAATCATACGAGGTTGTGCTTGATAAAGAAGGCGCTCCTGTTTCATACATTTATTATGATGCTAAAGGGAACAAGTATTTTATAGAAAATTACAAAAAAGGCGAAATAAAAGCTGGAGAGCAGTTTACGGCTAATAATCCTCAGCCTGTAGAAGTTCCTGTAAATAAAGGCACATATACCGTCAAAACCCTGGAAGGCGATATAATTACATCGGGCAAGTTTAATAAAGGCCAAAAAATGGGTGAGTGGAACTACTTTTACCGTAGCGGCGTACCCAGAAGCAAAGAAAATTTTGAAAAAGGCTTGCAAAATGGCAAATCATATAATTATGGCCGGGATGGCCGCATAAATGTTGTGGCACACTATGTAAATGATACTTTGCAGGGCATATATGAAAACTATAGCAGCGGACACCTTACTAGTGTTTTCCACTATCGCGGGGGTCAGGCAAACGGCCCCTCAAGGTCTTATCATGAAGATGGTAAACTTTATGCAGAGAGTTTTTATATAAATGATGATTTATACTCAAAGCAGGTAAATTACCGGCAAAATGGTACTGTCAGCCAGATTGCCGATTATGTTCAAAACATTATGACAAAACTCCAGACTTTTAACACTGATGGCACAAAATCTAATGAACTTGATTTTACAAACAAGACCGGGAAAATAACTAACCATTATAACGGAGGTGCAGAAATCCACGAGTTCGAACTTAAAAACGGGGTATATAACGGCAAATATATTGTCAAAGAAAAAACAGGTAAAATAAGTGTTGAAGCGTACTATATCAACGGTAAAAGGCATGGCAAGTACCTTAAAGCTAATCCTGCGGGTGGCCCTTTGATAGAGCATGATTATTATGCCGGCCAACTCAACGGTGAGAGTAAGTTTTATGACCTTGCCGGTAACCTCAGGATGACCGACACATATCTTTTTGGTGAAAATACTGGTACAACAGTGCGTTATTATGCCCAGAAATCAAAGATGAGTGAGGTCAAACAGTTTAATGAAAACAAAGAAGGCGACATGAATTACTACAATAAAGAAGGCCAGCACATTCTCACATTAGGATATGAGCGGGACGAGCTTATCTATTATAGGATAATGGATAAAACCGGCAAACTTACAGATAAGGTTCCGGTAAAAGCACAAACAGCCGAAATAAAGTCAATATACCCAGGCGGCAGGACAGCTATCGAAATGAACTTTGTGAAAGGTAATTTAAACGGTAAGTTTGCCATATACAGCGCCGAAGGCAAACCTGAGTATGAAGCTAATTATGATATGGGGCTTTTACAGGGGGTGCGGAAAGAATACCATTCTAATGGCAAAGTATTTAAAAAAGAAAACTTTAAAGATTCATCTTACGAAGGCCTGCAGGAATATTTTGGCGAAGACGGCAAGCCTCTCATAAACGCAGAATATAAAAATGATGAATTACATGGAATCTGCAATATTTATAAAGCCGGTGTTGTGTCACAAACTAAACGATATGATTCAAATGTGCTTATCGAGATTAAATAAAAAGCTGTTTGCGGTATTAATCCCCCTGTTGGGTATGTACTCGGCGGCACAAGAGAAAGCAGCGTCATACCGGGATTATAAAAACTTATATGGCGATGTGAACGAACTGGTATCAGCAACAATATTACCTATGATATTTTTTTGGATAACAAGAAAATCAGGGTGCTACAGCATAATTACTATGAGTCCATGATTATGTCTGAAAACGGTATTCATAACAATGAAGAAAACTTCTCCTATTCAGGCCTTGTTAAACTAAATGAGTACGAGGCTTTTTCTATAGTAAATGATAAAGGAAAGGAAAAAAAAATTAAGGTAACCCAGGTTAATGACCGGCAAATGAATAGAAGGGGTATATTTTATGATGATGTAAGGGAAAAGCAGCTTATTTTTACCAATCTTGAAGCCGGCGCACGAAAGGTTTACAGCGTACAAACAGAATTTCTTGACCCCTTTCTCCTGCAAACCCACGTTTTTGGCAACAGCTTCCCCATGCTGAATTCTGTACTTGAAGTACGTGCAGATAAAGATATAAGCATAGGCTACAAGGTTTTTAATGATGCGGGCAATACCATAGAGTTTACAAAAACCGAAAAAAAAGGTAAATACATATACCGGTGGGCGCTCAAAAATGCCAAAGCTGTAAAGATAGAACCGGGCAATCCCGGCTTTCTCCATGTCATACCGCATATAGATTTATTTATAAAAGACTACAAAGCAGGGGATAAGAAGATTGACGTCCTGGATGATACCCCCAGGCTGTATGAATATTATAAATCTTTTTTAAGTACACGACAAAAATTGTATTAAATTAATTTCCAGCTTA
>NZ_NOXV01000297.1 GCF_002251835.1 Flavobacterium cyanobacteriorum | reverse complement strand
AAAAAAGGGTTCAACTTTAAATAAAAAGTCAAACCCCGTTATTTTTATACTTACACACTTTTTGGGATAGTGTCGAATGATAACTCCATTATAAAGCTGCACTCTACAATTTCCCCACCCAGCTTTTCAACCAGGCTGCATACGGCACTTGCCGTGCCGCCTGTGGCCAGCACATCGTCATGTATGAGTACCTTCTCCCCTGCTCTTATGGCATCCGTATGTATTTCAAGCGTATCAGTTCCATATTCAAGTTCGTAAGCAGAAGAAAGTGTTGCAAAAGGCAGTTTGCCGGGCTTCCTCACCGGTACAAAACCTGCGTTTAACTCCCGGGCAAGCAGTGTTGCAAAAAAAAAGCCCCTGCTTTCAATTCCTACAACCTTATCAACAGGCCGGCCCTCTAAGCCCTTAACAAGCATTGAAAGGCATTCTTTAACAGCAACAGGATTGCCCAGCAATGGGGTAATATCTTTAAAAGTTATGCCTTTCTTCGGAAAATCCTGTATATCACGTATGTAGTTTTCGAGTATCATAAATTTCTTTAATTAACAATATTTGCATTTGCAAGATAAACATAAATACGTATATTTGCACCCGCAATAAGGCACCGTGGCGCAACTGAATAGCGCATCTGATTACGGCTCAGAAGGTTACAGGTTTGAATCCTGTCGGTGTCACAACAAAAAACTCCTAACCAACTGATTAGGAGTTTTTTTATTAATATCATTTATATAAATATTCAGTCCTTTGCGAAAAGATATTAGTGATACTACTCTTTTTCCAGCACCACATCTATAGGCTTGTTCATTTTCCGGCCAAATTTTACTGCTGCCTGCTGTGTTTCGTTTGAACACAGAATATACATATTGTAACTGTAAAGCGGAATCGTGGCTGTTTTAAATTTTCCGCCATTTTCCTTACCATCAATATCTTCAATCTTTATCCTGAAATTATCAGCCGGAAATGTATTGGCTACTGAAAGCAGGTAATTATCTTTAGCGAACGGAAAGAACCAACGCTCTTTTTTAGCAATTGTACCTTCTGGCAGGTGCTTATTATCATCACCTATCCTGTAGTTTGAGGAAAAAACCAAAGGCTTGTTAGCATTGGTAAAGCTATATAGGTTGTTAATATTTAAAACTTCCCTGCCCAGGCTGTCTATAACCGTTATCCTCAGGTTTTTTATATTTTCCTTTTTACCGGCCTCATGCACATCAAGTACAATATATGATGTAAAATCATACCCGCAGTGCATTACCTGCGCCTTTACCGTGAAACAGGTTAAAACAAAAAAAAGTAGTACATATCTCATAAGTACAAAAGTAATTGTATTAATCTGCACTTTCAAAATCTGTTCCAATAAAAAAGCTACCTGTTACGGTAGCTTTAAATTTACTTTACATCCATAAGTTCTACATCAAATATCAGGGTCGCATCCGGTGGTATAACTCCTCCCGCGCCTCGAGGCCCGTATCCTAAATGTGATGGTATTACAAACCGTGCTTTATCACCCACCTGAAGCAGCGCTATACCCTCGTCCCATCCTTCGATAACGTGGCCTTTCCCAAGCGGGAAATCAATTGGCTGGCGCCTTTTGTATGAGGAGTCAAATACCTGACCATTATCAAGGGATCCGGTGTAATGTACAGAAACTGTCCTGCCTTTTTCAGCCTTTTTGCCATTACCTTTCTGTATAATTTTATATCGCAGTCCACTATCCGTCTTGTCAAAGCCGGCAGCAAGCCTTTCCATGTGCTCTTCAGCCTTCTTTCTGGCTTCTTCAAGGCGTTTTTCGCGTGCACCCTCAAACTTCCTGAAAGCTTCAACAGCATTCCAGCCTTTAGCTTCATCTCCTTCCCGTATTATTTGTACACTGTCAATTTTATCTCCCTGCTGTATAGCATCAACAACATCCTGCCCTTCAACTACATGCCCAAAAACCGTATGCTTATTATCAAGCCATGGAGTTTCAACATGAGTTATAAAAAACTGTGAGCCGTTTGAACCCGGCCCGCTATTGGCCATTGAAAGTACTCCGGGCCCGTCATGCTTCAGGTCAGGATGAAATTCATCATCAAACTTATAGCCCGGGCCACCCATGCCTGAACCCTGGGGGCAGCCACCCTGTATCATGAAATCAGGTATTACACGGTGAAATTTAAGACCGTCATAAAAAGGCTTTCCCTGCGGCCTTTCGTTATTTTCCAGGCTGCCTTCGGCAAGGCCTACAAAATTACCTACAGTACCGGGTGTTTTATCATATGTAAGCTTCACTAATATGTTTCCTTTTGTTGTACTGAATTTTGCGTAAATACCGTTTTCCATTATTTATGATTATTTGTTTTGAGCGCCAAATTTACAAATAATTTAATGGAATATCGGGTTAATTATTATCAATATACAAGGGTGAAACATTCGGAATTTTTAATTAAAATATTCCTATTTTTGCTTAAAATTTATTTTATGGAGAGCTTATTTGACCAACAGGGAAATAAAAATATAATTGAAAGGATTGAAAAATTGTCGCCTATAACGTTGTCAGAATGGGGAAAAATGACCGTAAGCCAGATGCTGCTGCACTGCCAGCAGCCTATAAAAGTTACTTTTGGCGAACTACACCTGAAGCCAAACTGGATGGGGCTTTTATTTGGAAAATCAGCGAAAAGGAAAATGCTGCAGCAGGCATCGTTCAGGAGGAGCCTGCCAACGGTTAAAGAATTCAGAATCACGCACGAACCTGACTTTGAGGATGCCAGGAGAGGCCTCATACAATTAGTTGAGCGCTTTGCCGTAGAAGGCCATTCTGCCATCAGGAATAAAAAACATCCTTTTTTCGGTGAAATGACTTTTGAGGAATGGGATATCCTCAACTGGAAACACCTGAACCACCACCTGAAGCAGTTTAATGTTTAAATAGAAGCCCCGGAAATCCGGGGCTTCTATTTAAACTTGTATTTTATTTTTTCAATTTAGCTTTCATGGCCTTAGCTTCGGCAGGCATATCAAGCGCCTGGTATATATTGGCCATCATGGTTATAGCATATTCATTGTCTGGCTCTGTTTTAAGCGCTTTCTCATAATATGGCATCGCCTTTTTAAAAAGTTCATCACGCTGCTTTTTAAGTTCATCATAACGCTTGTTATCTTTTGCACTGGTACCAAGGCTATTCATCTCCTTTACGATTTTTTCTTCATTGGCAAGCATTAGGGTACCCATATTAATATTAGCATTTACATGGTTAGGATTGATCTGCAGTGCTTTTTCATAATGCTTTTTAGCCTCTTCCTTGTCTGTTTCCGTAGTTACTACGCCAAGGTTGTAAAAAAGGTCAGCATTAGTTGGATTTTTTTGCGCAGCTTCTGCGGTAAGCTTCTTGTACATTTCTATATCATTAGTCTTCAGGTACAGATCAGCTTCTGCAATTATTAGCCCTGAATCGTCCGGATTAGCTTTCCGTGCATTAGACATGGCCTGTTTGGCTTTTTCAATATCTCCCTTTTGGTTATATATAAGGGCAATATTCTTTACAATATCACCCTTAAGTGATGGCAGTTTTTCGTCCTTTGGATTTATATACAAACCATTTTGGACAGAAACATCCCTTAATTGCTTATTTGGAAAATATTCCCGTTGGTTATTTTGCTTGTTTACAGCAGTGTAGTTAGTACCTTCTCCTGTAAATCCAAGCCTGTCAAGTTCAAGGTAATGCGTTAGTGCCGTGTCATAATCTTTGGCATTAACCGCAAATGCGGCAGCATTATACAGATTGGCCTGATCTTTAGGGTCAATCTGGTAGGCAAGGTAGAAGAGACCTGAAGCTTCCTTAAACATGTTCTGTTTTCCAAGTTGCCTTGCTGTTTGCAGCATACCGGTTTTCAATTGCGGGAATATCTCTTCCTGGATTTCTTTGGTGTGGTTTTTCTTCCCTGCTTTTTCAATTTCAATTACTTTATTGAAATTTTCAACAGCCGAGTTGATAGCCTGCTGGGCTTTAGCAGGATTTAACATTTCTACGAAGGCATACTCACCTTTATAATAGTAAAAATCCGCTTTTTGTTCGGTTGTAGCATTGGCCATTAGTGGCTCGGCTTTATCAAGCAATGCTTTAAATTCCTGAATTTCCTGAGCAGTAGGAGGCGTTTCTTTATTTGATAACTTCCGAAGTGCTTTTAATTCGTCTTTCTGCGCAGCCACACTCAGCGAAATAAGCATAGCGGCGGCAACTACATATTTTTTCATATTATTACATTTTATTTTAATCCTGTTCCTGTTCACTTATTGGATTGTCATCAGTGGCGATATAACCGTTTATACCATTTTCCGCTTCGAGGTTCTCCAGCTCATGCTCACCTTCCTCAACTGCTTCTTCCTCGCGCATAACTTTGGTTACGGCAGCAATGGAGTCGTTGCCTTTAATGTTTATAAGGCGTACACCCTGAGTGGCGCGGCCCATAACGCGAAGGTCAGATACTTCCATCCTGATGGTAAGGCCTGATTTATTTATAATCATGAGGTCATCAGTATCGGTAACATTGTTTATGGCTACCAGTTTGCCTGTTTTTTCAGTAATGTTGAGTGTTTTCACTCCTTTACCGCCACGGTTGGTAATCCTGTAATCTTCAAGGCTGGAACGCTTCCCATAACCGTTCTCGGATACTACGAGTATGTCACTGTTCATGTCATTTACAGAAACCATGCCGATAACCTCATCGGTTTCATCCTGCAGGGTTATGCCACGCACACCTGATGCACTCCGGCCCATTGGGCGGGTCTTACCTTCTTCAAAGCGTACGAGCTTGCCTGATTTAACCGCAATAAGCACCTGGCTTTCGCCTGTGGTGAGCTTAGCTTCAAGCAATTCATCATCTTCACGGATGGTTATGGCATTGATACCGTTTAGCCTTGGGCGGGAATATTGCTCCAGCAGCGTTTTCTTTACAATACCTTTTTTGGTAGCCATGATTACATAGTGGCTGTTGATGTATTCTTCATTCTTAAGGTCCTGGGTGCAGATAAATGCTTTAACTTTATCATCATTTTCAATATTGATGAGGTTTTGTATCGCACGGCCTTTGCTGGTTTTGCTTCCTTCCGGTATTTCGTAAACCCTCATCCAGAAACACTTACCTTTTTGAGTAAAGAAAAGCATATACTGGTGGTTAGTGGCTACAAAAAGGTGTTCCAGGAAGTCCTGGTCGCGTGTAGCAACGCCTTTCTGGCCTACCCCTCCCCTGTTTTGTGTTTTATATTCAGACAGCGGCGTACGTTTTATATAGCCCGCATGCGAAATAGTTATAACCACATTTTCATCGGCAATGAGGTCTTCAATACTTACATCGGCACCGGAATATTCAATCTGCGAGCGGCGTGGATCGCCATATTTATCCCTTGTCTCGGCCAGCTCTTCTTTAATCAGCTGCATCCTAAGGTCTTTGCTTTCCAGGAGCGCCTTTAATTCAGCTATCAGTTTCATTATGTCTTCATATTCAGCCCTCAGCTTGTCCTGTTCAAGGCCTGTAAGCTGCCTCAGGCGCATTTCAACAATTGCCCTGGCCTGAATTTCCGAAAGGGTAAAGCGCTCAATTAACCTGGCGCGCGCCTCGTCGCCGTCCTTGGAAGCCCTGATAATCTGGATAACTTCATCAATATTGTCTGATGCTATGATAAGGCCTTCAAGTATATGTGCCCTCTCTTCAGCTTTGCGGAGGTCAAACTTGGTCCTGCGCACCACCACATCATGCCTGTGTTCCACAAAATAGTGGATAAGGTCTTTAAGGTTCAGCATTTGCGGCCTGCCGTCAACAAGTGCAATATTGTTTACGCTGAAAGATGACTGAAGCTGGGTATATTTAAATAAAGTATTTAAAACCACATTAGGCACCGCTTCGCGTTTCAGGATATACACAATGCGCATACCGTTCCTGTCCGATTCGTCGCGTATGTTGGCAATACCATCAATCTTCTTCTCATTTACAAGTTCGGCCGTACGCTTAATCATTTCAGCCTTATTCACCTGGTAAGGGATTTCGGTAACCACAATGGCTTCCCTGCCGTCCACCTCTTCAAAATTGGCCTTTGCCCTTATTACTACCCTTCCGCGGCCTGTTTTAAATGCCTCACGGACGCCTTCATAACCATATATTACGCCACCTGTAGGAAAATCAGGCGCTTTAATATGGTTCATAAGCTCATCAATCTCTATGTTATTATTATCAATGTAAGCGAGTGTTCCGTTCACCACTTCGGTAAGGTTGTGTGGCGGCATGTTAGTAGCCATACCTACCGCAATACCCGAAGCGCCGTTAACCAAAAGGTTGGGTACACGGGTGGGCATAACTGTAGGCTCCTGAAGGGTATCATCAAAGTTCAGCTGGAAATCAACGGTTTCTTTATCAAGGTCGGCCATTATATCTTCTGATATCTTTTGTAGCCTGGCTTCGGTGTAACGCATGGCAGCAGGGCTGTCTCCGTCAATAGAGCCAAAGTTACCCTGTCCGTCCACAAGCAGGTAGCGAAGGCTCCAGTCCTGTGCCATGCGTACCATGGCGTCATACACTGACGAGTCGCCATGGGGGTGGTATTTACCTAAAACCTCACCCACTATCCTTGCTGATTTTTTATGGGCCCTGTTAGAAAGCACCCCTAATTCATACATTCCGTAAAGTACTCTCCTGTGTACGGGTTTTAAGCCATCTCTAACATCGGGCAGCGCCCTGGAAACAATAACCGACATTGAGTAATCAATGTAGGCTGATTTCATCTGATCCTCAATGTTGATAGGAATTAACTTTTCTCCTTCAGACATAAGCTGTTATATTAAATATTTAATTTACTTTCAAAACGTGCCAATATACGGAAATAAATTAGCATAGGCAGGCAGTAGCTTTGAAAAAATTCAGTGTTTTATTAACAGGTTTTTGTGTGCAAATCTTAATAAACTAATCTTAAATCATTTTATGATTCGCCATTTTTTTTGTCAATTAGCATGACACAACCATAACAGGTATAGTTTTTGTAAATTCTTAATTTAAATCTTTAAATTTACAGTATTAAATAAAGTAGTATGGATGATAATTTTTCACCAAGGGTCAAGGATGTAATCACCTACAGTAAAGAAGAAGCTTTGCGGCTGGGCCATGACTTTATTGGTACAGAGCATCTAATGTTGGGGATTTTGAGAGACGGTAACGGAAAGGCTATTGCTATCCTGAACAGCATATCGGTTGATTTGGACCATCTGAGAAGAAAAGTTGAGATACTTAGCCCTGCAAATCCAAATGCGGAGCGTAATAACGAGAAGAAGAACCTTCACCTTACACGCCAGGCCGAAAGGGCGCTGCGGACGACTTTTTTAGAAGCCAAAGTATTCCAGAGCACTTCTATAAGCACTGCGCACCTGCTGCTGTGCATACTGCGCAATGAGAACGACCCGACCACAAAATTGCTTAACAAGCTGAAAATTGATTACGAAACAGTTAAAGAACAATTTCTTACTATGACATCAAACGAAGAAGAATTCATGGAAAACCTGCCCAAGGCAGAATCATATAATGACGATGCAGGACAAGATGACAGTATGCGCGAAAGCAGCTTCAACAATCCTGCTTCTGGCAACAAGGCCAATAAAAAGTCGAAAACACCTGTTCTTGACAATTTTGGCCGTGACCTTACCGAACTTGCCGAAGAAGGCAAGCTTGACCCGGTTGTAGGCCGTGAAAAGGAAATTGAACGCGTATCGCAGATACTAAGCCGCCGCAAAAAAAACAACCCGCTGCTCATTGGCGAGCCCGGCGTGGGTAAATCGGCTATTGCAGAAGGCTTAGCCCTGCGTATCATTCAGAAAAAAGTATCGCGCATCCTTTTCAACAAGCGCGTGGTAACACTTGACCTTGCCAGCCTTGTAGCCGGCACCAAATACCGTGGCCAGTTTGAGGAGCGTATGAAAGCCGTAATGAACGAGCTGGAGAAGAATAACGATATTATCCTTTTCATTGACGAGATACACACTATTGTTGGTGCGGGTGGCGCTACAGGCTCACTTGACGCCAGCAATATGTTTAAGCCTGCACTTGCCCGTGGCGAGATACAATGCATTGGCGCCACAACGCTTGACGAGTACAGGCAGTACATTGAAAAGGACGGGGCCCTTGAAAGGCGTTTCCAGAAAGTAATGGTTGAGCCTACAACAGTAGAAGAAACCATTACCATCCTTAACAATATCAAGAACAAGTATGAAGACCACCACAATGTAAACTATACGCCCGAAGCCATTGAGGCCTGCGTGAAGCTCACTAACAGGTACATGAGCGAGCGTTTCCTGCCGGACAAGGCTATTGATGCGCTTGATGAGGCCGGTTCGCGCGTACACATCACCAATATTGATGTGCCGAAGCAGATACTTGACCTTGAAAGGCAGCTTGAGGAAGTACGTGAGCTTAAAAACTCTGTAGTGAAGAAGCAAAAATATGAAGAGGCTGCAAGGCTGAGGGATGACGAAAAACGCATTGAGAAAGATCTTGCCATAGCCCAGGAACAGTGGGAGGAAGATTCTAAAAATAACCGTGTTACCGTTACTGAGGATAATGTTGCCGACGTAGTGAGCATGATGACTGGCATTCCTGTAAACCGTATTGCACAAACAGAAAGCAACAAGCTGAGCAAGCTGCCCGATATTATAAAGAACAAGCTTATTGGCCAGAACGATGCGGTGGATAAAATTGCCAAATCGATACAGCGTAACCGTGCCGGGCTTAAGGACCCGAACAAGCCAATAGGATCATTCATCTTCCTTGGGCAGACCGGTGTGGGTAAAACACAGCTGGCCAAAATACTGGCCCGTGAGCTTTTTGACTCTGAAGATGCACTTGTACGCATCGATATGAGCGAGTATATGGAGAAATTCGCCATATCGCGCCTTGTGGGTGCGCCTCCGGGGTACGTGGGCTATGAAGAAGGCGGCCAGCTGACTGAAAAAGTGAGGAGAAAGCCATACTGCGTGGTATTGCTTGACGAGATTGAAAAAGCTCACCCTGATGTTTTCAATATGCTGCTTCAGGTGCTTGATGACGGTTACCTTACCGACAGCTTAGGCCGTAAAATTGATTTCAGGAACACCATCATTATCATGACATCAAATGTGGGTGCAAGGCAGCTGAAAGACTTTGGGCAGGGCGTAGGTTTCGGCACATCTGCCAAAAAGGCACAGGCCGACGAATATTCTAAAGGCGTAATTGAAAACGCGCTTAAGAAAACTTTCGCGCCGGAGTTCATCAACAGGATTGATGACATCATTGTGTTCAACCCGCTCGAGAAAGAGGATATTAATAAAATCATAACCATTGAACTCGAAAAGTTATATGCAAGGATAAAAGACCTTGGCTATAACATTTCACTTTCTGAAAAAGCAAAAGACTTTATAGCTGATAAAGGCTTTGACAAGCAGTATGGTGCCAGGCCGCTTAAGAGGGCTATCCAGAAATATGTTGAAGATGCCCTTGCCGAGGAAATCATTACTTCTAAAATAGCAGGCGGCGATGAGATTTACATGGATCTTGAAGACGGTGCTACAGAGCTTACGGTAAGCATTAAGAAAGCAGAAAATCCGGCAGCGGAATAATCTTTCATGAATATTNGGGGTTTTGTTTTGAAAAAAAGGATATAAAACCAAAATTATCCAACAAAATGGTTAAGTTTGATAGTGTTAAATTTTATTTAGGACAGGATTGACAAAAAATATATTTATTGGTAATAATTTTGGATAAATTTCTTCTTCTCCATATCCGACAAATATTAAGCCAGTATAATTTGTGGCAGTTTCCTTTAATCTTAAAGCATGATATAAAAGTAGCTTTATTTTATTTATAAGATCGGCGGAGAGAACTAACATGTTATCTGTAAACGAGGACTGAATCAGTGGGTCAATAATGGGATTTGCATAAATCAAATAATCTGGATATGTCAATGTTAAATAATTTGGACAAATCTCTCCACTTTCCAAAATAGGAATAAATTCAGTGGTTTTTTGATCGATTAATTCAATTAGCGTTTGCCGATTTTCTTCAGTAGGATTTTGGATTAAATGGTTTTGACCAACAAGAACTTCATTTATTAACTTATCAATGGTGTTTTTAAAATACCAACTTAGGAAAAGTTTTTGTGTTTCTTCGTCTGCAAAATAATCTTTAGATTGTAAGTAGCGTAAAAAATCATCTTTATAATCTTCAACTTTAGGAAACGAAGTTGTTGAAAGTTGCTTTCTATACATCTTGATAATTATTTCCCATGGAGTTGTTATAAAAGTCGCAGAATTATAAACCATAATTCCGATAGGGTGATGCTTAGATAAAGTAAATAATTTATTAGCTCTATTAAAAATTTTATTCCCATTAGCTGCGCCAATAGTTACTGCACTATCTGCGGCTAAAGCAATTGCTTGTTTATTTAGAATGCCCACTACTGCAGTCATATCATATGTGCTTATTAAGATAATTGTTGGCGAAATATAATAAATATCTTTAAATGAACAAGATGAATTCATAAATTTGCAAATAAATTAAAATATGAATAAATTCCTGCTCCTGATTTTATCGCTGCTTGTTGTTACTGCCGCAGCAGGACAGGAAGCGGGGGAAAAACCTAAAATTGGCCTGGTGCTTAGCGGTGGCGGTGCCAAAGGGCTTGCACATATTGGCGTATTAAAAGTCCTGGAAGAAGCAGGAATTGAAATTTCTTATATTGGCGGTACCAGTATGGGCGCTATTGTGGGCGGCCTGTATGCTTCAGGCTACTCGGCTAAAGAGCTTGATTCCATATTTAGTTCGCTTGACTCAGACGCATTGTTGCAGGATTATACCCCACGCGCCTCCAAAAATTTCTTTGAAAAGCGCAATGATGAGCTATATGCCATAACCCTTCCCTTTAACAACTACAGGCTTGCTGTGCCTACAGCGCTCTCTAAAGGCCTGTATAATTATACAACTATAAACCGCCTTACAGACCATGTACGCCATATAAGAGACTTTGATAAGCTACCCATCCCTTTTGTGTGTATCGCCACAGATATAGAATCAGGCAGGGAAGTGGTGCTGAGAGAAGGTGTCCTGCCCGATGCTATACTGGCCAGCGGCGCTTTCCCGTCGCTATACTACCCTGTAGAGATTCGTGACAGGTTGTTAATAGACGGGGGCATTACCAATAACTACCCTGTTGAAGAAGTAAAAAAAATGGGTGCGGATATAATTATTGGCGTAGATGTGCAGGACGGGCTTAAAGACCGGACGCAGATTAAAGGCGCTACCGGGGTGCTGGTACAGATAAATAACTACCAGATGATCCAGAAAATGGAAGCCAAGCGGAAACTCACCGATGTATACATAAAGCCGGATATTAAAGGTTTTACAGTAATTTCGTTTGATGAAGGCAGGGCTATAATTGACAAAGGTGAAGAAGCTGCTAAAGTTTTACTTGACAGCCTCAAAAGGCTGGGCAGTAAAAATTTTGTGGAGAGGCATCACATAAAAGTACAGGACTCTGTGCAGGTAGAGTATATTAACATTACCGGGCTCAAAAATTATACGCGTTCGTATGTTATTGGAAAACTTAGTTTCAAGCCCGGCCAACGTATATCGTATCAAAAATTTAACGAGGGGATTAGCAACCTCAACGCTACACAAAATTTCAATACCATATCATACAATTTTACCAAAGGCCATAAGTATGATGTGCTAAATTTGCACCTTAAAGAAAATCCTGTAAACCGGTATTTGAAGTTGGGGTTACATTACGACGGGCTTTATAAAAGCGGTGCGCTTGTGAATATTACACAAAAAAAATTATTCCTCCGCAATGATGTGGCATCCCTGGATGTTATCCTCGGCGACAATTTCAGGTACAACTTCAATTATTACCTTGATAATGGGTTCCATATCAGTTACGGGTTTTATTCAGGTTTCACACAGTTTAGCAGGAATGTTACAGCATCATTTGTAAAAGGGCTTGCAGAAGGCCTTCCTGAAAATAATGACGTAAATGTAGAATTTAATGATTTAACCAATCGCATATACATACAAACCATATTTGCCCAGCGGTTCATGATAGGCGCCGGAGCAGAACATAAGCATTTAAAGATTAAGTCGGAAACGGTTCCTGACCGTAGCCCGGTTTTTGAAGACAGTGATTACTTTTCGCTCTACGGATACCTTAAACTGGATTCTTATGATGATAAATTTTTTCCTACCGAAGGGTGGTATTTTTCAGGAGAAGCAAGGAGTTTCCTGTACTCTACGGATTATACCGGTATGTTCAGCAGGTTTAGTATGCTCAAGGCAGATGCCGGCACTGCTAAAACGCTTTTTAGAAATTTTGTCTTAGTACTACAGGCTGAAACTGGCCTTTCTATTGGTGACGACAGCGTACCGTACTTTGATTTTGTACTCGGTGGTTATGGCTACCACCGCATCAATAACTTCAGGCATTTTTACGGATATGATTTTTTGAGCCTCGGCGGCAACAGCTACATAAAAGGTGCGGTTACCTTGGATTATGAACTGTATCGCAAGAACCACATCAACTTTACTGCAAACTTTGCCAATATTGGCGATGATTTATACGAACAGGGCGAAATATTGTCTATTCCCCAATACAATGGTTATGCAATAGGGTATGGGCTGGAGACACTCCTGGGCCCCGTAGAACTTAAGCACAGCTGGTCGCCCGAGACTAAAGACCATCTTACATGGATAAGTGTCGGCTTCTGGTTTTAAGCTAAATCTTACGCATAAAGTTAATAAACTTCTTTTTTAAGAGGATATCGCTATGTTTTTTTGACTATAGGTTAATTTTATTTTAAAAAACCTATATTTGGAAATCAAAAACAAACACATTTTTATATGTCAATTTGGAGAGTAAAACCTGTTTCTGCCTTTGAGGCAGATATGAAAAAAGGGGGGCTTAACCGTGTGTTGACCCGTTGGGGACTGACATCTTTAGGTATTGGAGCCATTATCGGGGGCGGAATTTTTACCCTCACGGGAATTGCTGCACATGATTTTGCCGGGCCCGCCCTGGCCCTGTCATTTGTTATTGCCGGTATTGGCTGCCTGTTTGCGTCCTTATGTTATGCTGAATTTGCTTCAGTACTGCCTGTGGAGGGATCTGCCTATGCCTACGCCTATGGCACTATTGGCGAAGTATTCGCGTGGTTTATCGGGTGGAACCTGATATTGGAATATATGATGGGCGCCACAACCGTGGCAGTAGCCTGGAGCGGGTATTTTACTAAACTTTTAGGGCTATTCCACATCAAATTGCCATTAGCCTATTTGTCAGATAAGGCTACCGCATTAGAAAAATTAAACCATGCTAAGGCTGTTGATGCGGTAAAGGAGTATCTGGCAACCCATACAGGGGCTACCTTTGAGCAAATAAAGGCCCATTTTGCCAACGCTGAATTTTCCGGGGCGTTCAAAAGCCTCACATCATTAAAAGATTTTCAAAATTTTGCCAATGGGGAAGGTATTGTACAGTTTGCCGAACATTATTCATCAATAGATCTGTCAGGTATTGTATTCAATCTTCCTGCTTTTTTAATTACCTGGATTATTACAGCTATTTTGGTAAAAGGAATTAAAGAAGCAGCAAAAACTAACAATATTATTGTAGTGGTGAAAATCGCGGTAGTACTTTTTGTAATAATAGCCGGTGCGTTCTTCATCAATCCTGATAACTGGGTTCCGTTTATTCCAGCTGAAACTATTACGGTTATTGATGGCGCAGAAAAAATTAATTTTGGTTTTGGAGGAGTATTGACAGCGGCTACGATAGTGTTTTTTGCTTATATAGGCTTTGATGCAGTATCTACACAGGCAGGGGAAGCCATTAATCCTAAAAAAGATGTTCCTTTTGCCATTGTAGCCTCATTAATCATCTGCACAATTTTGTACATATTGGTTTCACTCGTGCTCACCGGGATGGTACGGTTTGACCAGCTAGATAAAACGGCGCCGGTAGCTTCGGCATTTAGCGGTGTCGGGCTTACCTGGGCTACCTTCCTCATTACCATTGCAGCAACAGCGGGATTGATGTCAGTAATGTTGGTAATGATGTTAGGGCAAACCCGTATTTTTTTAGGAATGGCTAAAGATGGCCTTCTCCCGGTTTTTTTCAAAGATTTACACCCCAAATATCTTACCCCGCACAAAAGCACAATACTCGTAGGCCTTATCATTTCGGTGGTGGCAGCCCTCACTCCTATTGAAAAAGTTTCTGAAATGTGTTCCATGGGAACCTTACTTGCTTTTGCCATGGTGTGTATGGCTGTAATGGTTTTGCGTATAAAAAAACCTCTCTTGGAGCGTCCTTATAAAACTCCTGCCGTATACATTGTAGGGACGTTGGGAGTCGCGTTTAACCTGTTTTTAATGACACAGGTACGTACCGAAACATGGTACACTTTTATAATTTGGGGAACCCTCGGGATATTAGTATATTTTCTTTACAGTAAGCGAAATTCAAAACTTGAAAAGAAAGCCTGATATAGCTTAATTCATAAATTTTTATACATTATAAATCGTAACATAAGTAAAAGGCGGGAATATTCCCGCCTTTTCGGTTCAAATCAATTGCTTGGTTATGTGTTTGATTGGTTAATGTCCCGCGCGTGAAGTAACTCCAAAAACACAGCGTATTACGGGTGTAAAACTATTTTTTAGAACATACCCCGCGCCATCCCGATTAACGGGTATTTTTTATAGTAACAGAACATTATATTTTTTTGGCTGTGTTTTGATTTTTATTAAAATAAGCGCGGGAAAATTAAATTTTTACGATATTTGTATTACTATGAGTGCTAATTGGGCAGGTTTATTAAGTTACCTTAAGTTCCTCATCAAGAGAAATCCTGAGTGAGCAGTTTCTTTATAAACTGTTTTTTAAGTATCATTTAATAAATTAAAAATATGCCAATATACCATAAACTGGGTAATTTCCCCCAAAAACGACATGTACAGTTTGAGAAGCCGCAAGGCGGGCTTTATTATGAACAGCTTTTTGGCACCGAAGGCTTTCATGGCCATTCATCGCTGCTGTACCATGTGCACAGGCCTACACAGGTAAAAGAGATAAAAAAGTCCTATTCGGCCGAGCCTAAGATAGCCATTGAGAAGAACATAAAATCATTGCTCCTTAAAGGTTTCCAGGTAAAGCCGCAGGATGATTTCCTGGACAGCCGCAAAGCCATGCTGGTAAACCGTGACTGTATAATAGGCCTGGCAGCCCCACGGAAGTCGCTAAGGGAATATTTTTATAAAAATGCCGATGCCGATGAAATGATTTTCATCCACAAAGGCAGCGGGAAGCTCCGTACCTTTATGGGCAATATCCCTTTTGAATACGGGGATTATCTTATAATCCCCAGGGGGATGATTTACCAGATTGATTTTGAAACCGAAGATAACCGCCTTTTTTATGTAGAATCGGTTGCGCCAATTTACACACCGAAGCGATATAAGAACCAAAGCGGGCAGCACCTGGAGCACTCGCCCTTTTGTGAAAGGGATTTTAAACTGCCTTCAGAGCTGGAAACCTACGATGAAAAAGGAGACTTCCTTATAAAGATTAAGAAAGAAGGCATGATACACGAGGTGGTATATGCCACACACCCTTTTGATGTAACGGGCTGGGACGGCTACAACTTCCCGTACGCTTTCAGTATACACAATTTTGAACCTATAACGGGACGTGTGCACCTGCCGCCGCCGATACACCAGACGTTTGAAACATCAACCTTTGTGGTATGCTCATTCTGCCCGAGGCTGTATGACTATCACCCCAAATCAATACCTGCACCTTATAACCACAGCAATATTGACAGCGATGAAGTACTGTATTATGTTGACGGCGATTTTATGAGCCGGAACAATATTGAGCAGGGGCATATCACACTTCACCCTAAAGGCATACCGCACGGGCCGGCACCCGGCGCTATGGAAAGGAGCATAGGGCAGGCGGAAACCCATGAGCTTGCGGTTATGGTAGATACCTTCAGGCCGCTTATGGTTACTGAAGATGCCATGGCTATTGATGATGGGCAGTATTATAAATCGTGGGTTGAATAATTTGATTACAATCTAGCCGGAAGGCAAAACAGACAATACAATGGAAAAAGAAGTTAAAAGCGTAGAATACGGATTAGAAAAAATATTTGAAGGGGCACAGGATTTCCTGCCGCTGCTGGGTACGGATTATGTAGAGTTTATTGTAGGCAACGCCAAGCAGGCCGCGCATTTTTATAAGACCGCCTTTGGGTTCCAGTCACTGGCCTATGCCGGGCTTGAAACCGGAATGAAAGACAGGGCGTCCTATGTGCTGGTGCAGGGGAAAATCAGGCTGGTGCTTACAACGCCGTTGAAAGCTGATTCGCCACTTAACGACCATATAGTAAAGCATGGTGATGCAGTAAAGGTAATAGCGCTATGGGTTGATGATGCACGCAGCGCTTTTGAAGAAACCACAAAGCGCGGTGCCAGGCCATATATGGAGCCAACAGTGGAAAAAGATGAGTTTGGTGAAATAGTTCGCTCAGGTATCTATACCTATGGCGAAACGGTTCATATGTTTGTAGAGCGCAAAAATTACAGCGGGCCTTTCCTGCCGGGGTACAAAGAATGGAAAAGCGATTACAACCCTGAACCCACAGGCCTTAAGTATGTTGACCACATGGTAGGCAACGTAGGCTGGAACGAAATGAATGTTTGGGTGAAGTGGTATGAGGAGGTTATGGGCTTTGTAAACTTCCTGTCTTTTGATGACAAGCAGATTAATACCGAATATTCTGCCCTTATGAGTAAGGTAATGAGCAACGGCAACGGCCGCATCAAATTTCCAATCAATGAGCCTGCAGAAGGCAAGAAGAAATCACAGATAGAAGAGTATCTTGATTTTTACGGGGGGCCGGGAGTACAGCACATCGCTATAGCTACCGATGATATTATTAAAACAGTATCTGGCCTTAAATCCCGTGGCGTTGAATTCCTTTCTGCGCCGCCACGCACATATTACCTGGACGTACCCAACCGCCTGGGTGAGCACATGAGTATTATGAAAGAAGATATCAATGTGCTGGAGAGCCTGGGCATAATGATAGATGCCGATGAAGAAGGGTACCTGCTGCAGATATTCACCAAACCGGTTGAAGACCGCCCGACCCTGTTTTTTGAGATAATACAGCGTATGGGGGCGCGTGGTTTTGGCGCGGGCAACTTTAAAGCCCTTTTTGAAAGTATTGAAAGGGAGCAGGCATTAAGGGGTACTTTATAAAAAACCTATTTTTTTAAACATAATGTAATTTTAACCCTAATAACGGCTGAAATTTTAAAGAGTATGTGTTAAAATAAAAATTTAATTAATTATTTTTCAATAACATACCTACCTTTGCATCGCAAAAACCAGGATACACAGGTGTTTGGAATTTTTGCAAAGTAAATTTTCATAATTTATAGTTTTTGGTTGGTTAATAGCATAAAAACCCGGTCATTATTTTGACTGGGTTTTTTTGTTTCTTATTTTTGGAACAGAAATTGTACCGTGGGTGTAAAAATGCTGAAAACAAGAATTTGCTATGAAAAAGCTGCTTATTTTATTACTGATATATACCGCCACGGGTACATCTACGCAAAGTGCTTTCCAGACGGGCGAATACTTTAAGTTCCGCATACATTATGGTATAGTAAATGCCGGCTATGCTACCCTTGAAGTTAAGGAAGCCGTGCGGGATAATAAAAAAGTACACCATGTGGTAGGCCGTGGGTACACAACGGGGATGACAAAGTTTTTTTTTAAAGTTGAAGATGATTACCAGAGCTATTTTGACAAAACTACCGGGAAGCCCTATCAGTTTGTAAGGAAAATCAACGAGGGGGGCTATACCAAGAACCAGGAAGGTTTTTTTAACCAGGATAATAATACAGTACTTGTAAAAGATTATAAAAATAAATCACAAAAAACATTTACAGTTACTGAAAATGTACAGGATATTGTTTCTACGTTTTACTACCTCAGGAACCATCCTAAAGTAGATAAAATGGAGGTAGGCGAATCAATATCTGTAGATATGTTTTTTGACGACGAGATAACCAAATTTAAACTAAAGTTCATAGGCCGTGAGACCGTTGATACAAAATGGGGTGAAGTTGCCGCCATGATCTTCAGGCCGTATGTGCAGGCAGGGCGTGTTTTCAAAGAGCAGGAAAGCCTGACCGTTTGGATTTCAGACGATGAAAATAAAATTCCGCTCCGCATAAAAGCCAGCCTTGCAGTAGGGTCGCTAAAAGCTGACCTTGATGAATTCAGGGGATTAAAAGCCCCGCTTAAAGCTAAAAAGTAACACATGGAGTTTACACCTGCTATACAACAAAAACTCAATGAAATTGATGAAAGGTTTAGGTCTTTAAACCAAAAAACGGAAGTCCACCTGGAAGGTATGCTATGGTCAAAACCTTTAACATACTGGGATTATATACAAACTGACGCCCTGCTTAGCCTTCAGGTACAACGTACTTCACTGCCCGACGAGATGGTTTTTATAATGTATCATCAGGTCAATGAGCTGTTGTTTAAAATGATACTGTGGGAAGTAGAACAACTTTGCCATACCGAAACTCCGTCAAAGGAGTTTTTTACAGAGAAGCTTATGCGTATCAGCAGGTATTTTGATATGCTTACCACTTCATTTGACATTATGCGCGACGGCATGGAAGTAGAACAGTACATGAAGTTCAGGAACAACCTCACGCCGGCAAGCGGATTCCAGAGCGCGCAGTACAGGTTAATTGAATTTGCCTCAACCGACCTGATAAACCTTATTGATTATCGTTTCCGCGACACCATAGACAGGAACACCCCGTATGAACACGCACTCGAGCACCTTTACTGGCAGGCTGCCGGCAAGGATTACCAAACCGGAGAAAAATCATACCTCCTGAAAGAATTTGAAAAACGCTATAAAACAGATTTTTTGCGTTTTATGGAAGAATACAATACCATAAATATCTGGAGAAAGTTTAAGCAGCTGCCCGATGAGAGCCGGAATGATGCTTCCCTTATTGCCGCCATGCGCCATTATGACTACACGGTTAATGTAACGTGGGTGATGGGGCACTATAACACTGCAAAAAAATATATTGAAAGCGTAGCCGGCCCACAGGAAGCTACGGGAGGAAGCGATTGGAAGAAATACATGCACCCGCGTTACCAGCGGAGGATATTTTTCCCCGAACTATGGTCAGAAGAAGAGTTGAAGGCCTGGGGAGAGAATGTATAACCAAAATAAACCACACAAGTTGAGATATCTAATAAGCATATTACTACTACTAACACTATTTGCCTGTAAAGAAGAGGATAACGCCAAAAGTAATCCCACCATAAAAAAAGAGCCTATTATAAAAGAGTTTGGCTTTACGCTTAACAACTTTAAGGTAGTGCGCGACACTATCGCATCGGGCGATACTTTCGGCAATATACTGGAAGATGAAGGATATGATGCTGCACAGGTACATAAAGTAACCGAAGCTATAAAAGATTCTTTCGACCTGCGCGATATACGTATAGGTAAACCCTTTACCCTGCTTAAAGATAAAAAAGCACCTAACAAACTGCAGGTTTTTGTTTACCAGCCCGATAACCTCAGCTACTATGTGGTTGATCTCAGGGATACCATAGCGAAAGCATACAAAACCGTAAAGCCTGTTACTATAAAACGCAGGGTCATAGCGGCCGAGATAGACGGTTCATTGTTTGAAACCCTTGATAAGGCCGGGGCTACCCCTGCACTGGCCCAGGAACTTTCGGAGATTTATGCCTGGACCATTGACTTCTTCAAGATTCAAAAAGGTGATAAATTTGCCGTTACGGTAAATGAGAGGTATATAAGCGGCTCCATTTATGCAGGTATTGAAAATATAGAAGCCTCTTTTTTTGAATACAAAGGCAAAAAAATTTATGCTTTTCCTTTTAAACAGGATGAAAATGCCAAAAAGGCTGATTATTATGATGAAGAAGGGAAAGTACTGAAAAATATGTTCCTTAAAGCGCCTTTAAAATTCATACATATCAGTTCGCGTTTTTCGGCAAGGCGCTTCCACCCCGTACAAATGCGATGGAAAGCCCACAACGGCACAGATTATGCCGCTCCGCACGGCACACCCATTATGACCACAGCAAACGGTGTTGTTGAAAGGACAGGCTACACCTCGGGCAATGGCAACTTTGTTAAAGTAAGGCATAACAGCACCTACGCAACCCAGTACCTGCACATGTCTAAAATACTGGTACGCCAGGGGCAAAGAGTTTCACAGGGCGATATTATAGGCAGGGTAGGCAGCACGGGCCTTGCAACAGGCCCTCACGTATGCTACCGTTTCTGGAAGAATGGCGTGCAGGTGGACGCGTTGCGGCAAAAACTGCCAAACTCAGAGCCTATGGCTAAAAAGCACAAGCCCAGGTTTATGGCTTATATGACACCGCTTAAAAAAGAACTTGACAGTATCTCAAACATAAAATTTAAAAAATAATGGCACTGAAAAACATAAACCCGTCAGGCACCGCCGCATGGCATAATCTTAGGGAACATTTTGAGGAAATGCAATACGCATCAATGCAGGAGATGTTCGCTGCTGATAAAGGCAGGGCAGAAAAGTTCCACATCAGGTGGAATGATTTTTTAGTGGATTACTCCAAAAATATTATTACTGAAGAAACGGTTAAACTGCTGCTTAGCCTGGCCGAAGAGACCGGCCTGAAGCAGGCTATGGAGGGGTACTTTGGGGGCGAGGCCATTAACCGCACCGAAAACAGGGCAGTACTGCATACAGCACTGCGCGCCCCTGCTAATGCAGATATAAAAGTTGACGGGCAAAATGTTATGCCGGAGGTGTTTTCGGTTAAAAACAAGATAAAGCAGTTTTGTGATGAGGTTATCAGCGGAAGCAGGCGGGGTTATACAGATAAGCCGTTTACTGATGTGGTTAATATTGGTATCGGCGGGTCTGACCTGGGGCCTAATATGGTAGTTGAAGCTCTAAAATTTTACAAGAACCACCTTAATGTCCGGTTTATATCAAACGTTGACGGCGACCATGTTATGGAAAGCCTGAAGGGCCTTGATCCTGAAACAACTTTGTTTGTGGTGGCTTCAAAAACTTTTACGACGCAGGAAACATTGTCTAATGCCGAAACAGTGCGGGCATGGTTCCTGCAGTCGGCAAAACAGGAAGATGTAGCCAGGCATTTTGTGGCCGTTTCTACTAACATAGGCAAAGTAACGGAGTTCGGTATTGCCGAAGATAATATTTTCCCGATGTGGGACTGGGTTGGCGGCCGTTTTTCATTATGGAGCGCGGTTGGCCTGTCTATAGCCCTGGCAGTTGGATTTGATAATTTTGATAAATTATTAAAGGGCGCGCACGATATGGATGAGCATTTCCGTACAGCCCCTTTTGATAAAAATATACCGGTAGTACTGGCATTGCTCAGTATTTGGTACAATAACTTTTTCGGCGCCGAAAGTGAAGCCCTTATACCATACACACAGTACCTGCAGAAACTGGCACCCTACCTGCAGCAGGGCATTATGGAAAGCAATGGCAAGAGCGTAGGCCGTGACGGTTATCCTGTAAATTACCAGACAGGTACTATTATATGGGGCGAGCCGGGCACTAATTCCCAGCATGCTTTCTTCCAGCTGATACACCAGGGAACGAAGCTAATACCTACCGACTTTATTGGTTTTGTGCAGCCATTGCACAGCAACAAAGGGCATCATGATAAGCTAATGTCGAATTTTTTTGCCCAGACGGAAGCGTTGCTTAATGGCAAAACAGAAGCACAGGTAAAGGCAGAGTTTGAAAAGCAGGGCATAACAGGAAAGAAAGCGGACTACCTGCTGCCATTCAAAGTGTTCCGGGGCAATAAGCCCACCAATACGCTCCTTATAAAAAAACTTACACCCGGAACACTGGGTTCGTTAATCGCACTGTATGAACATAAAATATTTGTTCAGGGTGTAATCTGGAATATATTCAGCTATGACCAGTGGGGCGTTGAGCTGGGAAAACAACTGGCCAATTCTATATTGGATGAAATAAATTCAGGTACTGTAAAAGAACACGACAGCTCAACTGCATTTCTGCTGAAGAACTTTCTCGACAATTAATCATTATTATAAGCCCGAGGATTTTCGGGCTTTTTATTTACATAACTGCTTCTTATACAGGTTCTAAATTAGCGTTAACAAGTAATTAACATACCTTTTTAAAGGATTTTTTGCCAGTAATTGAGTATATTTGCCTCCCTAACCTTTTCAAATTATGTACGAATCAATACTTGGTTTACATTCTTACTGGGCTTTTGCAGTACTTATACTACTGCTGCTTGCGGCGCTTAATGCTTTCCTTGGAAATTCTTCAAAAAGGGCTTTCCTGAAAAAAGACAGGCAAATTGCTTTGATAGCACTTATTTTTGCACATGTTCAGCTTGTGCTGGGCCTTGTACTTTTGTTTGTTTCACCAAAAATGGAAGCAGCAAAGCAATTAGGTATGGGTGGGCTTATGAAAAATTCAGAGCTAAGGCTGTTTGTGGTAGAGCATCCGCTTACAAACCTTATCGCGATTACGTTTATAACCATTGGCTGGTCAAAACATAAGAGGGCTACAGCCGACAGTGCAAAATTTAAAAATATAATGTATATGTATGCCATAGGGCTGCTCTTACTGCTCAGCAGGATACCGTGGGGCCAGTGGCTGGGGTAATAGATAGGAACCCCATGGCATGATAATTGCCAAACCGATTGTTTAACTAAACAAAATAGTATGAAGAAAAGCATCATCTTTTTTAGTGCCGTACTTTTAGTATTCCTTGTTTCAGGGTTTACAGTTTCAGGAGTAACAACAGAAAGAAATATTGTAAAAATTGCAAAAAAAGTTTCTGATACCACAAAAGCAGAAAAACCGGCCGTGGTAAAAGAAGTAAAGGAAACAAAATTAAAGCTCTATAAAAAAGATGTGCTTGCTACTTACTACGCCGATAAGTTCAACGGCAGGAAAACTACCAGTGGGGAGCGCTTCAGCAATAAAAAATATACCGCGGCCCACATGAGGCTCCCTTTCGGGACAAAATTAAGGGTAACCAACGAAAAGAACGGCAGGTGGGTTGATGTTACCGTTAATGACCGCGGGCCTTTCAGCAAAAAACTTGAAATAGACCTTACCAAGCAGGCTTTTATGGAAATAGCTTCACATAAAGGTTCAGGCACATTCAAAGTAAAAATCGAGATCATAGAAGAATAGAAGGTCTCTCAATTACAATTAAGTTTAATCCCTGTTTTTCTGTATTTGAGATAAAAGCTATTACGTATAGCTTATCTTTTGGTACACGAGTTAATTAAAAATGCACGTAGTTGTATTGACACCTCACGGATCATTTAAAAATTACTTTTCCAGGGTTAAATCACTAATCAAATTCATACCAAACGCATACCGGATAAAATAAAAAACAGGGCTTTTCTTATATTTGCCTTCTAACTATTTGCATATGCGCTGGACACTCAAACCACAACCCGCACACAACAAAGTAAAACAGCTTGCCGAAGCCCTCAGTATTAATGAGGTTATAGCTTCGCTGCTGGTACAGCGTGGTGTGGAAAGTTTTGAGCAGGCAAAACAGTTTTTCCGCCCATCATTATCTGACCTGCACGACCCGTTTCTGATGAAAGATATGGACAGGGCCGTGCGACGTATTGAGCAGGCTATTGCTAATAATGAAAATATTCTGGTTTTTGGCGATTATGACGTAGATGGCACTGCATCGGTAGCACTGGTTTCATCTTACCTTCGATCGTATTATGAAAATGTTGACACCTATATACCTGACCGGTACACAGAAGGTTACGGCGTTTCTTTTGCCGGCATTGACTATGCCTATGATAACGGCTGCAGCCTCATTATAGCTCTTGACTGTGGTATTAAATCCATAGATAAAGTTGAATATGCCACAGCAAAAGGCATTGATTTTATCATCTGCGACCATCACCGTCCTGGCGATACATTACCCCTGGCCGTTGCCGTGCTTGATCCCAAGCGCGAAGACTGCACTTATCCATATGATGAACTCTGCGGCTGTGGGATAGGTTTCAAGCTGGTGCAGGCACTTGCCGGGAGGAGAGGGTTAGCCATTAACGATTTAATTCCCTACCTTGACCTTGTAGCTACGGCTATAGCAGCTGATATAGTACCGATTACCGGGGAAAACCGCGTACTCGCGAAATTTGGGCTGGAAGTCATCAATGCTAATCCCCGCCCCGGTATCAGGGCACTTATCCGGAACATTAAAAAGCAGGAGCTGTGTATCAATGACGTGGTGTTTATCATAGCACCACGTATTAATGCTGCCGGGCGTATCAGGCATGGGAAATATGCTGTAGAACTGCTTACGGAATTTAACCTGGAGCAGGCCGAGGAATGCGCTTCACAAATAGAATTACTTAATGCCGACCGTAAAGGCCTGGATAAGCAGATGACTATAGAAGCCCTCAGGCAAATTGAAGAACGTGCCGAAACTAATTGTTTTACTACGGTAGTTTATAATGAAAACTGGCACAAAGGTGTGCTCGGCATTGTGGCTTCGCGCCTTACGGAGACATATTACCGGCCCACGCTTGTGTTTACCAAAAGTGGTGACAGGCTGGCAGCATCGGCACGCTCTGTTAAAGACTTTGACATTTACAATGCCCTTGAAGCATGCGCAGAGCACCTTGAGCAGTTTGGCGGCCACATGTATGCCGCTGGGCTTACGCTGAAAGAAGAGCAATTCCCTGATTTTAAAGCACGCTTTGAAGCCGTTGTAGCGGAAACTATAGACCCAGCGCTGCTTACTCCCGAAATAAGTATCGATGCTGAAATCACCTTCTCACAAATTACGCCCAGGTTCTACAGGATTTTAAAACAATTTGAGCCTTTTGGGCCGGGTAATATGACACCGGTATTCCTGTCACGTAATCTTAAAGACACCGGTTTCGGCAAGCCTATCGGGGCAGATGAGAGCCACCTGCGGCTTTTCATTAAACAGCAGGGGACTGAAGGTTTTCCTGCCATTGGCTTTGGCCTTGCCGCAAAAAAAGAACTGGCCTGCAACGGCAATGCATTTGACGCGGTATATTCTGTAGATGAAAACGTATGGAACGGGCAGGCGAGTTTGCAGTTGAGGCTAAGGGATATACGTTGTGAGGACTAATTTAAAGATTTGAAAATTTTTAAATTTGAAAATCTCAGGATAATCTTAAAATTTTCAAATTGCATAATTTTCAAATTGATGTATACTCCTTCAATTCAAAATTCTCCCCGTCAAAAACACCATACGTAAAATAGCCTATCCAGTCGCCCAGGTTAATATAGCTTGAGTTTTCGCCTACTTTTATAATCATGGGCAGGTGCCTGTGCCCGAAAACGAAATAATCGTAATGTTTGCTTTGCAGCTTTCGCTTGCTGTATTGTACCAGCCATTCTTTGTCTTCTCCTAAAAATTTCACGTCGGCTTCGCCCGAGATTAGTTTATTCTTTACCGAAAGATATTGTGCCAGTTTTACGCCTACGTCGGGGTGCAGCCAGCGGAAGAGCCATTTGGATACAGGATTGGTAAATACCTTCTTCATCCGTTTGTAGCCCACATCTCCAGGCCCAAGGCCGTCGCCATGCCCTATCAGGAAAATTTTATTGTTAAAACTAAATTCTTTGGGACGATGGTATACCGGTATATTAAATTCCTTTTCAAAATAATCATGCATCCACAGGTCGTGATTGCCGGTAAAAAAATGAATTTCTATACCCGAATCCCTTAATTCTGCGAGTTTACCGAGTACCCGTACAAAGCCTTTAGGTACAACGGTTTTATACTCAAACCAAAAGTCGAACAAGTCACCCAGGAGGAAAAGCACTTTTGCGTCCTGCTTAATTTTATCGAGCCATGCCACAAATCTCTGTTCGCGCGGAAAGCTGAGTTGCGGTGTCGGTGCGCCAAAATGCTGATCTGATGCAAAATAAATCCTGGTACTGTTACTCATCCCTAAAATCAGGTATTACTGCCCAAATATATAAATTGTTATTAAACAACAGGTAGTGGGGAAATTTGTTTTTTCTCTTTACAGATATAACAATAGGAATATAATTTGTTTTTTTTAGGAAAAAATTAGCAATTACCAATTATTTGTTAAGAATTAATGAAGATTTTTAGTTATATTCGGAGAAATAAAATTTTAACTGCTAAATTATAAGGTCTATGAAAAAAATTACGTTAATGTTTTTCATGATGGTATCTTATTTATGCGCCTATGCACAGCTTCCAACCGAAAATTTTGATAACGGTTGGCCGGTTGGCGCAGGCGGATGGGCAACATACCAAAATGATGTAGGTACGAACCTGCAGTGGGAGCTAAACCCAACAGGCAGTACTGTGCTTACGGCATATTCACAGCCACGGGCAGCTTATATGGCTCGGGCCAATGTTGCCTCAGGCAACCCTCAGGACTGGCTCATTACCAAACAATTTACTGTTCCGGCAAATGCCCAGCTTAAATTCTGGTCTAAACTGGTTCAGGCAAATGATCAGGGGACGCGCTATGACGTGCGAATATCCAACAACCCAAATCAGCTTGCTGTAGGAAGTTATGTGTCACTTATTGACAGCGACGGATGGAGTGAGCTGGAAATTAACCCCCAACAGCAGACTTATACACAGAAAATCCTGCCCATCCCGGCACAGTACCAGGGGCAGCAGGTTTATATTGCATTCATAATGACGGCGACCAACAATGGCGACCGCTGGCTTATTGATGATGTAAGTGCGCTTCAGTTATGCGTTGATCCAACCAATCCTGTAGCAACCAATGTGGGGCTTACTACAGCCAATCTTTCATGGGGAAATCCTAGTGGTGCAACACAGTGGGAGATAGAGATACTCGCAATTGATGCCCCGCCAACGGGCACAGGTGTCATATATTCAGGCCCGCTGCCGTATCAGCCGGTACTCCAGCCCGGTACCCAGTATAAATATTATGTCCGGGCATTATGTGGAGGGCCGGATAATCCCAGTAACTGGGTAGGGCCGGTAAACTTTACCACAGTGGCGCTGGGTGCTACCTGTACCGCACCAAAGGTAATAGCTGCTCTTCCTTATTCTGATACGGACAACACTTCAGGTTATGGTGATGATTATAACGGCAGCCCCGGAGCTTCGGGTTGTGGTACTACCGGATCTTTCCTTAATGGTAATGATGTAGTGTATTCTTACACGGCAGCGACTAATGGTAATATCAGTATAAGTATGACGGGTAACGGTCCTAATTCGGGCTTGTTTGTATATACCAGTTGTGCTAATATAGGTGTAAGCTGCGCAGCGGGCGGAACGGGCAATTCTGTTCCTGTAAATATACCTTCATTTGCCGTTACGGCTGGGCAAACCTATTATATAGTTATAAGTACTTCGGGAACAACACTGTCAACGCCTTACACATTAATTGTGCAGCCGGTAAATTGTGCGCCGCCGGTAGGCAATCCTGCCACAAATATTACGGACAACTCTGCAACCCTTTCCTGGTCTAATCCAAGCGGAGCCGTAGCATGGGAGGTTGCCGTGCAGCCTGCAGGTTCGTCTATACCATCAGGTCCGGGCCTTCTGGTACTGGATAATAACAATTTCCTTGCCGAGACGGCCTTGCCGCTTTCACCTGCCACAAATTACCAGTACTATGTAAGGGCTGACTGCGGAGACGGAACGCTCAGCGCATGGGCAGGCCCTTATTTTTTTACTACAACATTATGTAATCCTGCACAGCAGTGCAACTACAGCTTTATACTAACAGATACATTTATTGATTGGGAAGGAGCCTCTATGTCAGTAAGGCAAAATGGGGTTGTTGTGGCCACACTTTCACTTACAGGAAGTACAGGCCCGGAAACGGTAACAGTACCGCTTTGCCACAACCAGCCGTATGAATTATTTTGGGACGTGGCAGGAAATTTTCCCGGTGAAGTAGGAGTATCCGTTGTCAATTCATTCGGGCAGACGCTTTTTGTTAAAGGACCCAATCAGGGTACGCCTGGCGGATCATTATTTAGCGGCGTAGTCGACTGCTTGGAACCGGAATGCCTCCCGCCTTCCGGGTTGACGGTGCTTAATGTTACAGAAACTACAGCTTCCCTCAAGTGGGATGGACCCGCTACCGGTACATGGGAATATGTTGTACTGCCTTTTGGCGCACCAGCGCCAACCGATACTACCGCAGGCACGCCTACCGGTACCAACCCGGTACAGGCTACAGGCCTGCAGGCGGGCACCAACTATCAGTATTATGTAAGGCTGCTATGCAATAATGGCGAAGAAAGTACCTGGGCCGGGCCCTTTGGTTTCTTTACTACGCAAATACCGGCTACGCTTAATTATACGCAGGATTTTGAAGGTACTAACAGTGGCTGGGCGCTTAATAACGGCAACCAGGCTAATAAGTGGGTAGTAGGCACCGCAGCTAATAACGGTGGCGCCCAATCTATGTATATTTCAAATGATAACGGTGTAACCAACTCTTATACTAATAGTACCGCATCGGTAGTGCAGGCGTTTCGCGATGTTGCCATACCTTCAGGCGTGAATGAAGTAAGCCTTTCCTTTGACTGGAGGGCTGTTGGCGAAGGCGGTGGCGCTTTCAACTTTGATTACTTACGGGTGTGGGTCGTTCCGGCAGCATTTACCCCGGTTCCGGGTACACCAATAACTGCTGGCGGAGGAAGGCAACAGGTTGGCGGTACTTTTAACCTGAACGGGAACTGGGTTACAGCTAACTTTACCCTTAATGCCAATGCGTGGGCAGGAACCACAAGGAGGTTTGTATTTGAATGGAATAATGACAATTTTGGGGGTACCCCGCCACCAGCCGCCATTGATAATATTAAAATAGCCGTTGTTACCTGCCGTGTACCTACAGCATTAGCGCTTACGGCTGCAAGCCTAACCACTACTTCGGCTGCATTCACCTGGAATGCACCTACAAATTCAGGCACGCCTACATTTGATTATTATATATCCCAATTGCCAGGACCACCCTCTGCCACCACTCCGCCAACTGGTAATGTAGCTACAACAGGTGTAACAATTAATACCCTTGAGCCGGGCAAGACCTATTATTTCTGGGTGAGAAGCAATTGTGGCGGCCCTAATGGCAACAGTTTTTGGATTGGCCCAATTGCATTCAATACGCCTCAGATACCTGGCACTCTTAATTATATTGACGATTTTGAAGGTAATATTTCCTGGACATTCAACAACGGCAACCAGGCTAACAAATGGGTTGTAGGCACAGCTGTTAACAATGGCGGTACACATTCTTTATATGTTACTTCAGATAACGGCGCTACCAACAGTTATGTAAGTACAACTTCGGTAACACATGCCTACAGGGACCTTGCCATACCGGCAGGAACAGCATCTATTGAAGTGAACTTTGACTGGAGGGCTGTTGGTGAAGGCTTTGATTTCTTCCAGTACGACTATCTAAGGGTATGGCTTGTGCCGGTAAACTTTAACCCGGTTCCGGGGACGCAGATATCAGCCGGTCCTGGCAGGATACAACTTGGAGGCAACTTTTATAATAACGGAGAATTTATAACGGCAAGTTTTGAAATTAATACTAATGCTTTTGGCGGTACCACAAGGAGGCTTATTTTTGAATGGCAGAATGACGATTTTGGGGATAACCAGCCACCTGCAGCCATTGATAATGTTAATGTACTTATTGTAACCTGCAGGAAGCCGCAAAACCTCATAGCAACAAATGTTACTCAAACATCGGCAAATCTTGGATGGACTGAAATGAATGGGGCAACAAGCTGGCAGATCATAGTACAGCCAGCTGAAAACGCCGGACCGTCTTTAACCACACCAGGCACACCTGTTCCGGGTACTACGCCTACGTTTGCTGCAACAGGCTTACAGGCAGGTACTTTATATGAATTTTACGTGCGTACAGACTGCGGTGCGGCCAATGGCCTTAGCAGCTGGGCAGGACCGTTCCAGTTTGGAACGCGACCTGTAAATGATGAGTGTGCAAACGCAATCACAGTCCCTGTTAATCCAGGCGTTGAATGCCTACAGACAGTACCGGGCAGCGTTATAGGCGCATCAGCCTCATCACAGGCTAATACCTGTTTTGGTAATGATAATGACGATGTGTGGTTCGAGTTCACGGCAACAGGACCCGTACATGCCATAAGCCTGGAAAATGTTACAGGTTCTACAACCGATTTGTACCATGTGCTTTATTCAGGAAATGCCTGCGGTTCGCTAACACAAATTTACTGTAGCGATGATAATGTGAGTTATGCTAACAATCTGGTGCCAGGCAATGTTTATAAGATAAGGATTTACAGTTTCTCCGATACTCCTGAAACCTCTACATTTAATGTATGTGTAATAACGCCTCCGCCTCCAATATCAGTCTCGCAGACGCAGTATAGTATTGAACAGCTGGTAAGGGAGGTATTAATCGGTTCTGAATGTGCCGTGGTAAGCAATATTACTTTCTCAACCGGTACTAATTTCGGCCTTGAAAACGGTATCGGATATTTTAACCAGAATGGCTCACAATTTGGAGTATCGACTGAACTGCCGCAGGGTTATGCTGACGGTGTTATTCTTGCTACGTATGATGCCACGGCAGCCGTAGGGCCAAACAGGTTCCCTCTGGCAGACAGTAATAGCTCAGACTCCCAGGGATGGCCCGGCAGCGCTGAACTTGAAGCAGTTTTAGGCCCAGAATTTTTACCGGAAGGAGACAGCAGGTCCGCTACAATGCTATCTTTTGATTTTGTACCCTTAATAAGTGAACTTAATTTTGATTTTATATTTGCTTCAGAAGAATATGATGCAGCAGGTTTTGAATGCTCATTTTCAGATTCATTTGCTTTCATACTTACTGACCTTACTACAGGTTCATCGGCTAATCTTGCTGTAGTACCCGGTACCGATACACCTATACAGGTCACCACCATTCACCCTGATAATATTGTTTGTGAAGGTATTAATGAAAGCCTTTTCGGTCAATATAATGACAATGCTTATGACCCTATACGCTATAACGGGCAAACCAAGAGTTTAACGGCCTCTTCGCCGCTTGATGTTACACACATATATAACATCAAATTAATTATAGCCAATGCAAGGGATAACAGCTATAACTCAGCAGTCTTCCTGAGAGGGCGAAGTTTCCAGATTGGTGATGTAACTTTAGGGCCTAACCGCCTGGTGGCTAACGGAAACGCGGTTTGTGCCGGCGGGCAGGTAGTGCTTGACAGCCAGCTTAACCCCGCAGACTATGAGTTTGTCTGGAAAAAAGACGGACAAATTATTCCAAACCAAACCAGCCCTTCGCTTGTGGTCACTGAACCGGGGCTTTATACAATAACAGCGTCATATATTGGGTCAACCTGTTCTGGAGAAGCTTCTGTAACAGTAGAGTTTTATCCTCCGATAGAAGATATTACGGGCAGTCCTCAAAACCTTGTTGCCTGTGATGCTTCTGGGTTCAATCAGTTTGACTTTAATTCAAATACGCAGGCAATACTGGGTACTCTTAATCCGGCTGCATATTCTGTATCGTACCACATATCACAGGAAGATGCCGAGAATAATGCTAATGCGGTAGGCCCTTTATTTACAAATACAACGGCTAACCAACAGACTATTTATGTACGTATTCAGGATATTGCCAGCCAGTGTACAACGGTTAAAAACTTTACTATAACAGTACAGGATTTTACGCCGCAGTTCACCATCAATGAGGATTTTTCTTTCTGCGATGGCAATAATGCAGTCATAACAGTGGCGGCAGTAAATTTTGATCCTGCTTCGTCTGCCATTACCTATGCCTGGACCCGTAACGGGCAGCCGCTAACCGAGACAGGAAGCAGCTTAACCGTAACACAGGCCGGCAGCTACAAAGTAGTAGTTAATAATAGCGGATGCTCGGCAGAAGACACCGTAAATGTTACTGTTACGCCTGTACCGGTTGCTGACCAGATTGCCGATGTGTCTGCCTGCGGAAACTATACTCTCCCGGTGCTTACATCGGGTAATTATTACACAGCGCCTAACGGTGGGGGCAATTTATTGCCTGCAGGTTCACAGGTTACAGCTACACAGACTATATACATATTTGCGCAATCTGGCACCACACCAAACTGTACTGACGAAACCAGTTTTACAGTAACAATAAGCAATTCACCGGTTATTAATGTCCCTCAGGCGCAAACAGCCTGTGAAAGCTATGCTCTTCCGGCACTTGCTGTAGGGCAGTATTATACCGCACCAGGCGGGCCAAATGGCACCGGTACTTTGATTAACGCAGGGCAGCTGCTTACCACTACTCAGACTGTATACATATTCGCGGCATCCGGCTCACCGGTATGCCCTAACAGTGAAGGATCATTTACTGTAACTATTTTACAACGCCCTGTATTAACAGACCCTACTGATATAGAGGTATGTAATGCTTACACTCTCCCGACCCTTACGCAGGGTGCTTATTACAGCACTCCAGGCGGTGAAGGAACCCCCATCGCTGCAGGCACTCAGATAACTACATCGCAAACCCTATATATTTATGCCTCAAACGGCGCGGGATGCTTTAACGAAGTGAGTTTTGATATAGATATTATACCATCGCCACAGATTAGTGCAACGCAAGCATGTGATGGTGGCAGTTATCTACTTGAAGTTGTTTTTGAAGACGCAGTGTACGATGTAAGTAATGTATCAATTGAGTGGAAGAATCCTTCAGGAGCCACAGTAGGAAACAGCATAACCATTGCGGCTACAGCTATAGGTAACTATACGGTAACAGTTACCCCGCTTACAGGCAACATTTGCGGAACTGTGCTTGATGTGCCGGTAACACAAACCAACTGTANGGTAAATGATAGCTGTAAATCCATAGTGTAATGTAAGATTTTCTTACCAAGTTTTCACTCACAAAAGCAATACATAAATCATTTATTATCAATACTTTTAATCATAATTCTTCTAATGACCGCCATTAGAAATTTACTCTAATGAACTTTTTGGGATAATAATTGATTTTAAAATTGGTTCACCAGTAAAAGTAGCTTTTTTCTGTATGACATACAATTCACTTATTACAATTAACAAAAATGTAATATTTATTTACTGTTTACTTGCAGCAGTTCAAGCAATTTGAGCGTTACATTCCAGTTGCGGGTTGTGGCCCTAAGCTTTAGTTTTGACTCAATCAGATTATTAGACAATTTAGATTCTGATGCTTTAGCCTGCAATTTAAAATACACTACATCGCCAACTATTTCAATGAGGTCATCCCCAATGGGGGCTTCAAGTAATTTTGGCCTGTTTTCAGGCGAAGGGGTTTCAGAGAGGAAGGTTAGATATAATTTTTTGCTTCCGGCACCCTCAGGCTCACGCTGGCTCACAAAAGGATTATTATCTACCGCCTTTTCAACATCTTTGGCGTCAAAAATAAATACGGCAACATCAAAGCCATAATAACCCTCAATCAACGCTTCAACACTGGCGGCTACTTTTTCTTTAGAGTGCGTAGTGCTGCCAAATATGACGTTGCCGCTCTGGATGTAAGTTTTCACATTGGTGTAGCCCACACTTTTCATGAGGTGGCGCAGGTCTTCCATTTTGATGATCTTTTTCCCGCTGACGTTAATCCCGCGAAGCAGGGCAAGGTAGGTAGGCATAGTTTAATTTTTCCCAAAATTGGCTTCCATATCCTCAAGTGGCTTATAATAAGGCGAGTCTTTTTCAGCATATTTTCTCGCAACAGCTAACCACTCATCAAACTTTTTCCTGTTTTTGAGACGGTAATACATTCCTGCAGTGTTAAAGGCCATTTCAGCTTGCTGCATTGTATTATCAGTCATGGCTATACCTTTTTTATATGTTTTTTCAGCTTCGTCAATTTTATCCAGGTGAAGATAAGCATAGCCCAGTTCCCGCAAAAACCAAAAGTTCTTAGGGTCGTGCTTAATAGCTTTATTAAGTACTTCAACAGCTTTATCATACTGTTCGGTGGCGTTATAAGCATAACTTAATTCAAACTCTAATGTCTCAGCATGTGGGTCTTTGGCATAGGCTTTAAGCAAAATAGGTATGGCAAGTTCACTTCCGCCCACGTGGTTGTAGTGGAAACCGCGTCTTATAAGCGCCTCAAGCTCCTCCTCGCCTTTGCGATAAACATGTAGCCAGTCAGGTTCTACAGGCAGTTTTAATATCTTTCTTATACTTTCAGGCATAATTTGTAGCCTTATAGTATTGCGGTCAAGCCTGTATTTTGTGGTTCCGGATAGCCCTGAAGAAACTAATACACGCTCTTTTCCTTCCTTAATGTGGAACTTCCCTTCATAACTAAAAGTAAATCCGGAAGTCCTGTCTAAATAAATAAATCCAAATTCAGCTAAGTACACGACAAAAATTGTATTAAATTAATTTCCAGCTTATT
>NZ_NOXV01000303.1 GCF_002251835.1 Flavobacterium cyanobacteriorum | reverse complement strand
AAACTCCAGCAGATTTATGTGTTGCACTTATGAATTGAACTTAGATAGCATTTTAGTTTAATAAGATAAAGGTATTATATGAAGAAATTACTGTCAGCAATAGTGTTATTGTGTTTAACGCTTACTGCAACAGCGCAGGATATTAATAAAAAAGATGCCGGCGGCCAGCGTCACGGATTATGGAAAGGCGTTTATGAAGATACTAAACTGCCGCGTTATGAGGGTACATTCAATCATGGAAAAGAAACAGGTGTTTTTAAATTCTTTGAAAACACAAAGGGTTCGCCTGTTGTGGCTACAAAAGATTTTTCTGCAGGTAACGGGTCCTGCTATACCGTTTTTTTTGATGCCAAAGGCGCAAAAACCGCCGAAGGCAGGGAAGTAAATAAGGTACGGGAGGGCGAATGGAAGTTTTACCAGGAAGGCGGTGCCCTGCTTTCTCTTGAGAATTATACAGGAGGAAAGCTTACAGGTACTAAAAAAGTTTTTTATCCGGGTACTATTTTAGCCGAAGAAACAGTATATGTTAACGGCGTTAAGGAAGGCCCTTACAGGCGCTACACCGAAAAAGGCGTGGTAATAGAGGAAGCACAGTATAAAAATGATGAGTTTCACGGGCCGGTAATTTACCGTAATCCCGGTAACCAGGTAATTGTAAAAGGCCAGTTTAAAAATGGTAAAAAAGCCGGTATATGGCAATATTTTGAAAAAGGTAAGCTGGTTAAAGAAGTAGATATGAGCGCCAAAAGGGTACCGGCTAAAAAAGCCAATTGATTATTTTTGTAACTTTGCCAAAATTTCAGGGAAGAGAAAATGAAACGTGTTGTTGTAGGGCTTTCGGGCGGTGTAGATTCAAGTGTGGCGGCATACCTGCTGCAGGAGCAGGGCTATGAGGTTATAGGACTGTTCATGAAGAACTGGCATGATGATTCGGTTACTATATCCAACGAGTGCCCGTGGCTGGAAGACAGTAACGACGCACTTTTAGTAGCCGAAAAACTGGGAATCCCTTTCCAGACGGTTGACCTGAGCGAACAATATAAAGAGCGTATTGTGGACTATATGTTCAACGAATACGAAAAAGGCCGCACGCCAAACCCTGACGTGCTTTGTAACCGCGAAATAAAGTTCGATGTGTTCATGAAGATTGCCCTTAGCCTGGGAGCCGATTACGTGGCAACCGGCCACTACTGCCGCAAAGCTACTATAGAAAAAGACGGTAAAGAAGTGTACCAGTTGTTGGCAGGTGTTGATAGCAATAAGGACCAGTCCTACTTTTTGTGCCAGCTTAGCCAGGAGCAGCTTAGTAAGGCTTTGTTTCCTATAGGGGAGCTTACAAAGCCGCAGGTGCGCGAAATTGCCGCAAAAATAGAATTGGCTACCGCTGAGAAAAAAGATTCACAGGGGCTTTGTTTTATAGGCAAGGTAAGGCTGCCGGAATTCCTTCAGCAGCAGCTGCAGCCTAAAGAAGGATTAATATATGAAGTTAATGCCGATATGGACACCTATAAGGCAGAGAAACCTCAATTTACATCAGTAAAAGAACAACTGGCTCACGAAGCTAAAAACATTGACTACAAGCCTGAAATGGCCAAACTTGTTGGTAAGCACCAGGGAGCGCATTATTATACCATAGGCCAGCGCAAAGGCTTAAATGTAGGCGGGACCAAAGAACCGCTTTTCATTATAGCGACCGATACTGAAACCAATACTATATACACAGGGCAGGGGCACAACCACCCGGGCCTGTTCCGCAAGGCGCTGTTCATACAGGGCAGCGAGGTGCACTGGATACGCGAGGACCTGGCGCTGAAAGATGGCGAAACCATGGACGTGATGGTGCGGATACGTTACCGCCAGCCACTGCAAAAGGCTACACTGCACCAGTTTGAGGACGGTATGTATATATCCTTTGAGCAGCCGCAAAGCGCCATTACCGAAGGCCAGTTTGCTGCATGGTACATTGGTGAGGAACTCGTAGGTAGCGGGGTGATATCGTAAAATTAATTATCTTTGATGTATGGAAACGTATCAGATTGACATATTAAATCCAAAAGCTATAAAACTCCTTCAGGATCTTGCAGAACTTAAATTGATTTCTATGAAGCCTACAGGACAAAATAACTTTCTTAAGGTACTGTCAGATATTCGGCAAAACGCATCGAAAGATGCCCCAACGCTGGAAGATATTACCAAAGAAGTTGAATCTGTAAGGGCAGATCGGTATGCTAAAAAGAAAAAGTAGGGTTGTTATCGATACAAATCTTTGGATTAGTTTTTTCCTTACCAAAGATTTTTCTAAACTCGATGTACTGCTTTACGAACAAAAAGTAGTGTTGCTTTTTAGTAATGAACTTTTGGAAGAATTTTTAGAAGTCACATCAAGGCCTAAATTTAAACAATATTTTTCGCCTGAAAATGTAGAGCATCTGCTGCAACAAATCCACTTATATTCAGAATTTATTGAAGTTACTTCTGATGTCAGGTTATGTCGTGATGAAAAGGATAACTTTCTTTTGTCTTTGGCTAAAGATGGAAAAGCCACCCATCTCATTACAGGAGATAAGGATTTATTAGAATTAGATAAAATAGGAAAGACAAAAATAGTTACTATGGCAGACTATTTAATTTAATCTATGTTCCACAACCTCCATACCCACAACTTCACCAACAACCCCAATACTTTTGAGGTAGTTAACCGCTATCCTTATGAGGAGATTAATGTGCCGTATTTTTCAACAGGCATACATCCATGGCATATTGATGAGGAGAAAGTAGGGGAGCACCTGGCAATTATAGAGCAGCGGCTGCAATTACCCAACTGCCTTGCCTTAGGCGAATGCGGGCTTGATAAACGTATTGAAACTCCGCTTACTATTCAGGCTGAAGTTTTTGAAAAACAGCTGGCAATGGCAAAACAATACCAAAAACCTGTAATTTTGCACCTTGTTGCGGCTTTTCAGGAGCTGGTTGAGATAAAGGACAGGCTGCAGCCGGGCGTCCCGATGATCATCCACGGGTTCTCAAAGAACGCGCAGGTGGCAAAGCAATTGCTTGATAATGGCTTTTACCTCTCGTTCGGGAAGTACCTGCTGCGCAACCCGGAGCTGTCGGCAGTGCTGGCAATGGTTCCCGAAGACAGGTTTTTCCTGGAAACCGACACTATTGAAGAAGGCATTGAAGAAGTGTACGCTAAAGCGGCTTTGGCACGAAATATGAATATAGCGGCACTACAGGATACAATTAGCACTAATTTTAAAACCGTTTTTAAGAATGGCTGAATGGACAGAGCGGGCCGAGCTCTTATTTAAAAAAGAAGGCCTCGATAATTTAAAGAAAAGCCACGTTATGGTAGTGGGGCTTGGCGGTGTGGGCTCATTTGCAGCCGAATTCTTAGCCCGTGCAGGTGTGGGCACCATGACCATTGTTGATGGTGATGTTGTAGATATTACCAATATAAACCGTCAGTTGCCTGCGCTTCATTCTACAGTTGGGATGCCAAAAGTAGATGTAGTAGGCGACAGGCTTATGGACATAAACCCCGAACTTAAGCTGACAAGGATAAAGGAATTTTTATCACCTGACCGTGCTTATAGCCTGGTGACTAACGAATATGATTATGTGCTGGACTGTATTGACAGCATCACCCCTAAGCTCAACCTTATCATTTCCGCACGCAGGAAAAAGGTTAAGATAATCAGCAATATGGGGGCCGGAGGTAAATATGAAGCCGGAAAGGTGAAAGTGGCTGACATTAGTAAAACCGATGTATGCCCGCTGGCTAAGACGGTACGTAAGCGCCTTAAAAAAGAAGGTGTAAGCAAAGGTGTAAAAGTAGTTTTTTCAACGGAAGCGCCTGACCAGGACAGCCTTAAAATGACTGACGGGCTTAATTTCAAGAAATCGTTTTACGGCACTAACAGCTGGATTCCCGCAGTATTCGGACTGCATTCGGCAGAGACGGTAGTTAAATACCTGATAAAGAACAAACAGTAATATCTTTAAAAGTTATCCTGATGTCATTCTGAACGAAATGAAATGTTGTGAAGAACCCCAAATCTAAACATTTGATTCTCCTTCGCCGGAATGATAAGGTTTCTTTAAATTATTAAATCCGCATTTTATTCTGTTACCTGTGTTGGTAGTGTCTTTGCCGGTTCTGCTGTTGTGGCAGGTGGTTTTGCAGTGGTGATTCCCGCAGGTTTATTGGCAGGTGTCGAGGTTGCCCTTGTAGTAGTGGTTCCGGCCGGCTTTTCCTGTGATTCACCTCTACTCCGTGGCTGCCCTGTTCCGGCATTAGGTTGCCTCGTCGTTACTTTATTTCCTGGCTGCGTAGTGCCCGTTGTGGTATTTGCAGGCTTTACTGTTGCCTGTTTCGCAGGTTCCCCTGTTGTTGTAGTTCCTTGTGTTGATGTTAATGGTGGCATAGGAACAGCTTCCTCAGCCTGGATTACTGTAGGCTGCCCTACCGGTATATAAATATCAGTAATCCATTGTGATGGCCTTCTTGCCTGCTTTATGCTTTTTGTATAAGCCTCTATAGGCGCCAGGGTTGCATTGAGCAATAAGCCCTTGCTGTTAATCTCACGGTAGCCGGCGTCCCATGCTTTTTTCAGGTGTGAATAATCTCCTCTTAGTCTTATTTTCAGTGCCGTGAATGGTTCAAGCCTGCCTCCTTCAATATCACTGCCTGCCATAGTGAATATTTCTTCTTTTATGGGGATACAGACTGCATATTCTGCCCTGTTTGCCTGTTTGTCATATACTTTATATAACGTAAATGGGGCACCGTTAGTCGAAATTTTATTTTCCCCGGCAAATAGCAAAAGCCTGTTAAGCATCTCAGTAGTTTTCCTTGCGGTTTCCTCAAGCGATGATACTGCAGTTTGTTTTAGGTAAAATGTGCCGGTCTTGGTTACAACTTCCCCAACATTGATAGTATAGGTATTTAATTCATGTACAAGAAAGTTATCAAGGTTTTTCAATCCCTGTTCCAGGCTGGCTTCCAGGTTGTCCTGGACATCTCCTTTAAGAACAGCATAAGCCTTTTCTGTAAAACTAAGTTCTCCTTTGACCTGTACAGATACTTTTGTTGCCCCTTTCATCTCATGAAACTCCCATTTTATGTAGGAGACCAGGCCGTTGATAACTGCTTTTTGTACCAGTGAATCCCCGGGTATTGCTTTAATAGTAGTTATTTCCCCTTTTAAATCTTTGAGCCTCCAGCTTGCGATTGCGCCTTTACCTGATGACACGCCGGGATATGTAAAAATGGCAGTGGTATCATTGTGCGTAAGGATGCCAATATTTTCCCAGTTGTGGTAATCATTTACATAATTGTATAATGTGGCTTCCGGAACCTTTATAACCCGCTCTTTTATAATATCATACCTGCCTTCCTGGGTTGCGATAAATACAACTAGGGCAATTCCAATGATGAGCAGGAGCAAAAAAACATATTTTAAAATTTTCATGCAGCTTTGATTCTTAAAATTCGCAGGCAGGCGTAAAATTATAAATAAATATATAAAGAAACTAATGCCTTTAACATGCTAAAGCGCTTAAATTAAAAAAGCTCCCTTGAGGGAGCTGCTTTTTATTGGTCACATCCTAAAAAAGATTCAGGATAAGGGCTAAGGCTAACTTTATCAACCAGGAGGTATATATCTGCTTCCCGGGCATAAATATCTATCTCCTCGCTTTCCTGACCTGCATTAAGCGTTTTGCGCCGTGTGGTAATATTGTATTGCTGTAGCTTATCGGCAACATGATAATTAAAGGATATAAGTTCATTGTAACCGTTCCTGAACTGTACTTTCCAATGGTATTGCTCCCCATGCCTTGGTTCTTCTCTGAGCCGAAACCATATTTTGCTGTAACAACTTGTTTTTTGCCACTCTTCCCATTCATTTTGGGATTGTGCGGCCAGCCCGGCGCTAATTACTAAAAATAATATTGCCCATATTTTTTTCATAATACTTTAATGATTTGCAGGGTTAGGAATTACCGAGGCTTCACGTGCAGGTTGTACCGCAGTGGCTTGAGGTGGGGTCACCTGTGTCCTGCCAAGGTCATAATAATTAACAATTTGCAGGCCGGGGCGGAATGGGATAGTCAGTATATCGGTATCCACAACACCATCAGGCCCAAATTTTTTTAATGTAGCTTTATTTTCGCCCTGCTTGAGCGGAAACCTTGCATAGCTTATTGTTGCAGGCAGGGTCTGCCAGTTTCGCGTATCGGCTTTTTCGGTGGCTGCACCCGCAATATCGCTGGCTGCCCTTACGATATCGCCCCAGTCCCCTCCCAGGTTTTCTTTAGCGATAGTGCCTAACCCCGCTCCGGCGGCTTTTTTTGTGGCAAACCTCAGGGCCAGGTCTACTACTTCGCGCATCATGCGGTCATTGAGGCATTGTTCGGCTATAGGATAAAAATCCTCAACCGTTTCCAGGTTTTGCTCGTTGCTATTACAGGTTACAATAGCATGCTTGTAAAAGCTTTCTCGCCTGTTGTATTTAGGTATGGCAATGGCATTAATTACGCCAAGGTCAACATCACGGGGTATTGGAATTATAATCTCACGTGTTATGCCGTCTTCAGTATAGGTCGCCACAAATGCGCCAAGAGAGGCCGATACAGTCAGTATAATCTGGTCTTTAGCCGGGCCGAGCCCATTTTCCCAAAATAGTATTGCTTCCGCGGGAGCAGGCGGGGCCGGGACATAATCTTTAGCAAAGTTGAATTTTTTGAGGTAGTCATCATATTCCTGCCTGAAGCCGAGTTGCATTGCGGTGCGCAGCAGGTCTTGCTTTAACTGCTCCGGGAATTTTACACCGAAATAAACGTTGTTGCTGCTGCTGTATATTTCTTCCGCATTGCGGTAGGCTATAAAGGCGTTATTGATATCACCGGTTGACTCATAAATTATACCCTGTAGTATCTGCGAAAAAGCATCACGGGTATATTTATTTTTCCTTCCTTCATATTTGTCATTAAATTCAAGCAGCCTTAAGTTTATGCGTTTTGCTTCTACAAGCGCATCATCCGGCCTGCCCATCATAAAAAAGTTGATAGCCTTATAATAATGAATGGTAACTTTTTCAAAGTCTTCGCCTTTGTATGGCTCGGCATTGGGGTTGGTAAATTTAGCGGCTACATACTGCGCGGCCGATGTTTTGATTTTATCATCCACCAGTAAATAGGCTTCTTCAAGAAGGCGGTTGCTGGCTTCATAGTTGCCCCTCAAGTGTTCCGCCTTCCCCTTTTCAAGCAGGTATAACAGCCTGTTCTTGTCTTTTTTCAGGAAACGGTTATTCTCAATAGTAGAAGCTACTTTATCAAAATCACCGTTGTACAGGTCATTTTCAATCCCCAACTGGCTGTTATAAGTGCTGCAGGCACTCAAAGCAAACAGTAACAAAAAGGGCAAAGGCCTAATAATAGCGGCAATAATGTTATTGGCTGCTTTCATCAGGCGCAGGTTATTTTCTTACTACTTTTTTTATCTTTTTGTCACCAATCCATACTTTATCATTTGTCTGGATATTGGTAAGCTCAAGGTCTATCTGGTAATATACAGTTTTGTTTTTGCCGGCCTGGTCTACTATAGAGTTTATGGTACCCTGCAACATGAAATCTGCACCGTTTTCCAGGCCAAATTTTTTCATGGTTGACTGGGAAGCAAAATTTTGCTGGTCTGCCCTTTCGGCGCGTATTTCTTCACGCATGGCACCACCCTGGACTACTTTCATCCTTCCGGAATTTATCATTTCCTTCTCTATATCTTTTGAAAATGTTTCAGTAGCAATATGTTCATGTGATTTATTGGTAATGATACCTACAATTATAACAGGTTTTTTTCCTGTATTTTCTGAAGCATAGGTGCTATACCAGGAGTGCGACATCAGTTCGGCGGTTATTTCCTGAGCCGTTACCCTTGAATCGGTCTCATTCCAGCGGCCACTAAGGTCAGTTACTGTATCTTCATTAACACGTGTTACTTTTGGAGCAGATGAACAGCCCCCAATTAATAGTGCCGTAGCGGAAAAGAACGCCAAAGAAAGTAATTTGATTTTCATGATTTTAAAATTTATTGTGCAAATTAATACTATTACTTATAATGTTAAAATTTTTATAACGATTTTACCCATTACACATACCGTGCCAATTTAACAATTTAACTGATGAATAAAAAGAGATACCAGGATAAGTCATGCTCCCTCTTCAAAACATGTAATGATTACTTTAACAGGCTTTTTAACAGGCTATATGATATTCAAAAACTTTGCAAATTATCAGGGATTGGCTTTAAGAAAGCTTTTTAATACAAATAAGAGCCCTATAAAAATCAGGAAACATATCAATATCCAGTAACTGCCTTTATAATATTTTTTATGCAGGGCAAGGTCTTTCCTGTAAACATAAACCATAACGGCAACAAAAACTACAATAAACAAGCCGGCAAATACAAGTTGTCCTCTGCTAAACATGTTGAAATCTTTTTTGCAAAGCTACAACATAGGCTTTAATATTATCTATTTTTATTGCAAATTCAGAAATATGAAAAAGCAACTTGAAGCTGTACAACAATTCCATGCCGCTTTCGGGCTGGGCATAAGCGAAACACCAAAGGCATCGCTTGGCGAACAGGTAAACATGCTCCGGTATAACCTGATGAAAGAAGAAAATGAAGAATACCTTGAAGCTGCACGGAATAATGATGTGGTAGAAATTGCCGATGCGCTGGGTGATATGTTATATATTTTGTGCGGTACAATAATCGAGCATGGCCTACAGCACAAAATAGAGGAAGTTTTCGATGAAATTCAGAGAAGCAATATGAGCAAACTGGGCCAAGACGGCAAGCCTATTTACCGGGAAGACGGCAAGGTAATGAAAGGCCCCAACTATTTTAAGCCAGATTTTAAAGAAATACTTGGACATTAAAAGGCATTAGCCATACATTCTTTTGGTGTACGTATGGTTCCTGCCCTTGATATTCCTATACCTTAACTGTCCAGCCAAATGTATCTTCGGCGAGTTTATATTGTATGTTGGTAAGTTTTTCTTTTAATTCTGCGGCAAAAGTGTCTTCGCTTACAGGAAGTTCATAGTATTTGCCCTTGTAGCTGAAGCCGCATATCGGATTAATAACTGCCGCTGTGCCCGCGCCAAATATTTCTTTAAGCGTGCCGTTTTCAGCAGCTGCAACAATTTCTGATACCAGTACAGGCCTCACCTCTACAGGTATATTTTCACGGGCGGCAAGTTCTATAATACTTTTGCGTGTTACACCGTCCAGGATTCTTTCACTGGTAGGTGCGGTATATAAGGTATCATTTATCCTGAAAAAAACATTCATGGTTCCGGCTTCTTCAAGCCTTGTGTGCGTAGCATCATCCGTCCAGATGATCTGCTGGAAGCCTTGTTCATTGGCCAGTTTTGTAGGGTAAAATTGGGCCGAATAGTTACCTGCAGCCTTCGCCGCGCCTATCCCGCCATTGGCGGCGCGGCTATAATGCTCCGCAATAATAACCTTTACTTCCCCTGAATAATATGATCGGGCAGGTGAGAGGATAATCATGAAGCGGTATTGGGTTGAGGGCGCGGCTATCACACCTGAACCTGTAGCTATCATGAAGGGCCTTATATAGAGTGAATTGCCTTTCCCTTTTTTTACCCATTCGCGTTCTATGTTTAGTAGTGCTTTCAGCCCGCCGATAAAAATATTTTCCGGTACTTCGGGCATTGCCAGCCTTGCGGCCGATTTATTAAAACGGTCATAATTTTCATCAGGGCGGAAAAGCCATACATCATCATGCTCATCCTTATACGCCTTCATTCCTTCAAAAATTGCCTGGCCATAATGAAAAACTTTGGCCGAAGGATCAATCATGAAAGGTTCATAGGGTTTTATTACAGGAGCCTGCCACGCGCCGTTGCTGTACTCGCAAGCAAGCATATGGTCAGTAAAAACATTGCCGAAAGTAAGGTTTTCAAAATCAACCGAACCTATTTTAGATACCGTTGCTCTGGTAATATTTATAAGGGTTGGGGTTGTATCCATCAAGTGGTGGTTAGTAGTTGTATGGCTGCAAAGTTACTAAAAAAAGATACCCTGTAACTTTTTGATAAAAATTTACATTATACCTGCCTTTTATGAGAAAGGTTCTAAATAAAGTTAAATGTTTTGCTGTTAGAGTTTTCTGTATAACTTTGCTTTCCAAAGAAAATTAAAAATATGAAAAAAATAGTTGTTGCAGCCGCTGTATTATTTTCATTTACAGCCTGCCAAAAGCATAAAGAAACAGAAATAAAGAGTGAAGATACAGTTATTGAGGGAAAGGCAGATACTATGCATGTTGACACCGATACCGTATCAGATACTAATAGTGAAGCAGCTCCCCCGGCAGCTCCTGTTGAGGCTAAAGAAGCGCCTGCCGCTAAAATTGTATCCGGCAATACTATGGAACCTGCCAGGCAGGAAGTTAAGGCTCAATACAGTTCATTTGGTGCGAAGATAGTTGCCGATAAGGCACTTACTAAAGAACAGATGCTGCAAAAGTACAGGTCACTAAAACCGGGGGATACTATAACAGTTAAGTTCAGGTCAACCATAAAAGATGTTTGCCAGAAAAAGGGTTGCTGGATGGAAATGGAGCTTCCGGGCGGGCAGAAATCGTTCGTTAAATTTAAAGACTATGCTTATTTTGTCCCGCTAAATGCAGCGGAGTCAGAAGCAATAGTGAGCGGAAAAGCTTTTGTAAGCGAAACATCAATTGCCCAGTTAAAGCATTATGCTAAAGACGGTGGGCAAAGCGAGGCTGAGATTGCAAAAATAACCCAGCCTAAGATTGAGTATAAGTTTATGGCTGACGGCGTGCTTATAAGTAAGTAATGAAAAAGTTCCCTGTCATACTTTCATCGCTTGTAATTTTTAGCGCCTGCGCCAAAAAAGCGGAAGAGCCAAAGCCGGTAGCCCCGAAAGAGACCGCAAAAAAGCCCGAAAAGGAATTCGTGATGTACGAAATGTCTGAAATGGCAGCTTTAATGGAACAGATGTACGTGGACAACCAGCGGCTTAAGGAGCGCATAAAAAATGGCGATACTATAGGTACTTTCCCTAAGCATATATTAAAAATACATTCCTCAGTAATGACCGACCCTGATGAAAATGATGCTTTTTTCAAGGAACAGGCCGCAAAGTTTATCAAGGCGCAGCAACTCATTTACCAAGATACCCTTAACGCCACAAAGCATTTCAATGATGCTGTTGATGCATGTGTACGCTGCCATGAAGCAAAATGCGAAGGCCCGGTATCGAGAATAAAGAAATTATACATTAAATAAATTGAACATAGCATGAAATATTTTGTGCAATGATACTTTTAAATATTCTGCACAAAATATAAGTATGACTAAAAATGGATATTATTTATATGTATTCAGGTACCTAAACGTATCGTTATACGCGTTGTAACAAATATCTTCTCCTTGCGACCTATAACCGTAACTTTGATATAGGCTTATGGAACTAAAATGGAAACAGGAAAATGATACTGCCTACTCACTAAGCACTGATGGCTTGTTACTAGCCACGTTAGAATGGCATATAACAAAGGGAACGGCAACTGGCACTGTTGATGGCAAACACTACAAAATATACCGTAAAGGCTTTTGGAAAACTGCCATTATTATCCAGAACCACGAAGGTGCTATTGAAATAAAGCCCGTTAACTGGTATGGACATAAGTGGTATTTCAATTATGAAGGTAAAAACTATACCCTTTCGGTGAGTAACAATCCTATGGCCGGGTGGAGCATTACTCATAACGGGCAAGTCATATTGGCCTATAACCTTGATTCTGAAAATAGTAAAGCCACTCTTCGCATTGATGGTAACTCTACCAACGGATTACTGCACTGTCTGCTGCTTTACATGATGCTCCCTATACTTTCAGAAAATTCAGCTGATTTTACAGGATTGATGTTTATAGTTACTGCTAATGCCGATGCTAATGGATTAACGCTGCATTAGTCATCATTAGTATGCTCTTGCTCTATTACGTTAGTTATTTTACTGCTTGCGTTACTGATTTCAGGATGATTAATTTTACCTCCCGTGCTTCCTGTCAATAGTGCAAAATAAACTACACCCATGTTGTAGCAAACCGTAGCCGGGGCCAGAATCCGCGAAATCTTCTGCTGCCTCATGCTGGCCCACAAACTCACTGCAGACAGTAATCCCAGCAGGTAAGATAAAACCGCAAAAGTACCCGCTGCATCTTCATGGGCTTCTATAAGGTTGTGCCCTACAGTGGGCAGTTGCTCTACAACTTCTTCTGCCCCTTCACCACTTGCCATTGCGGCGATAGTGGCAAGCGAACCGGCAATTAATATACAATAAGCGGTTCGTTTTATAACTTCAGTTCGGGTTACCAGTCCGCCCACCAATACGGCCAGTCCAATGGCAGGTATGATAATAGGGAGGTGATTTACAATCAGGTGAAAATGTGCATCATTCATAATTACATAATTTTAGAGCCAAAATTATCCAACTTTAACACAACATGTAATAAGGATGTGGAATACTAAGCAAAATTTAAGTTTACAGCTTCCCTGTCTGTACCACTACCTTTTGTGGTATGTAAGGTGACAGCATTATAGTTGCTGCTATTTAAATATGGCTTCCGGCTTTTCCAAATTATTTAGCTTTTGCACATATTCCGGTTCAAGCAGGCTGAGGCCGAGCTGGTACGAGGCATTCATCCAGCCGAAGCCGCTCCGGGTTATGTAGGCAAACTCAGCCCCAACATTGCCATATTCAGCATAAACCTTGTGCGTACTTTTCACTACATCATATTTTTCCGGTATTGTGCCATTATAGTCTACCGCGTTTTGTGTAATCATATACAGCCATCGGTATATCATTTCACGGGCCTCAGCTTTATAGCCATAATGTAGCAGGCCCTTCCACAGCATCATTTGGTGAGGGGCCCATCCGTTTGGGTAGTCCCACTGGCGCTGCACGTTATTTGTAGCGTATTTATAGGTGCTGTCCCGGCCTGAGGCCAGGAAACCTCCCGCTGCTTTCAGCTCATGCAGGAGCAGGGGTACTATGGCAGCGGCTTCCTCTTCTGTACAAAGGCCTGCCCACAACGGGAAAAAATTTGTAGCCGACATAAAATCCGTTTGGCGTTGTTTTTTTATATTGTAGTCATAAAAACATTGTGCTGTTTTGTCCCATAGGTATTGTTTCATAAGCAGTTTGCGCGTTGCTGTTTTTTCATGCCAGTAGCCGGTGGTGTAAGTATTGCCGTTTTCGGCAGTAAATTCATTGTCAAAATATTTTGCAATTAAATATTGAAAATCGGCCTCATATTTATATAAAAGGGCATTAACATCAACACAATTCAGGTCTGCTGCCACGTTATCCAGCCTCCATGATGTATCATGGCCGCTTTCGCGCAATGTCCGGTCATGGACGAAGTAGCGGTCTAGCCCGGCATCCATGATCCTGCCACTCTTGTATTGTTCCTCAAATTCCAAAATGCTCAGGTTATATTTTTTTGCATAGCTATCAAGCACTTCCCTGAAATGCCCTGGTTCTGTTTCTGGCGGAATGCCAAGGCCGTCAGCATAATAGCGGTTAAGGCCCGTCTGTGGCGTAAACCGTTTGCCCTGCATCCACACCGTTTCATATTCGTGTATAGCCATGGACAGGCTTTCTGCAAGCCACCTTTTATCTTTAACAGGCATGGCTTCATATACTTCTTTGATAAATGATGAGAGGAATGGCGGCTGTGTCCGGGTAAGATAGTAGGAACGGTTAGCATTTAGTATTTTACCGTAAAATTTTATCTGGTAACAGAAATTGTCAACCATAGCTTTTGCAAGGTCAGCCCGCCCATCGAGAATCAGGCCAACACCTTCAAAGTAGCTGTCCCATCCATACATTTCATTAAACCGCCCGCCGGGTACTACAAAAGGTACGCCTTTCCCATTTTTGATTTTCAATGTTAATATTCCCGGTTTGCTATTTATGGAACGCACATATTCCGGTGTGATTACAGGGGGAAGGATGTTCACTTCAAGGTTCCTCCGGCGCTTTTGCAGCTCCAGAAAATAGGCAATGCCCGTACTGTCATAATAGGGTACATATACCCTCTGGTGCGCATCATGCATTTTTTCATCGGTGGCAATACGGTCTAATCCGGCTTCATCAACAGTACGCGTAAGGTCATCCCAAAAATGTGTGCGGATGCGGCGCGATATACGTTCGGCTGGCGGCTCCTGTATTTGCCTGAGGTTTATACTTAGCGTTTCCTGTGCGCTGTCTGCAGCTATGGCAAGTTCCTGCAGCAAATTACTGATGTGATAAGTATTGCGGAGAATTACGGTATCGCCTTTAGTACTTATCATAAAGTAATCTTTCTGGGGGGCATCATCTTTAGTAATACGTTTATCGCCATCGCTATCATAGCCGAGCAGCAGGTCGTTCATGGTTTTTTTTACCGGAAGTTCAAAATAAATTTCCTGTTCTGTAAATCGGGCACTACAGTTCATAAATACATTGGCCGTAAAAATGGTTCCTAAAAAACCTATACAGGCAGATTTTTTAAGATTATGATTAATACCATAGCTCATGAACCTAAAATTACAAATCTTGCAGAAGCTATGAAGCCCTACCAGCCATTCTTAACATTATATTATAATTATTTAAAGAAATATTGAGGTAGGATGGTATACGAAGCCGGGGAACTTACTATCTATACAGGGGAACGTTTTAATATTAAAATTTACTAAAACAATATCTTCAATGAATCAGAATGCATATTTTAGTGCTAAACTACAGGATTCTACAATGAAGATAAATGCAATAGTATGGGTTTTATTATTCTCAGCAGTTACCGCCGTGGCCCAGGTACCCGGCTGTACTGATCCGCTGGCCGGTAATTACAACCCTGATGCTACCATTAATGACGGTAGCTGCACTTACCCTCCAGCTTCGGTAAACCCGGTGGCTTCGGTAGGCCTTTCCCCTGTGCTCAAGGAGACATCCGGCCTTATTCTCTGGGGCAGTAGCTTATATACGCATAATGACGATACGGATATAAACCTATATGCTATTGATCCGGGTACCGGCGCAGTGGGGCAGCCTATTCCCATAAACGGGGTAAGCAACCAGGATTGGGAAGATGTGGCACAGGATGAGGATTATATATACATCGGCGATTTTGGTAACAATGCAAACGGAAACCGTACTGACTTAAGGATAATAAAGGTAGCGAAAACTTCACTGCTGAATGGCGAACCCGTTACGGCAAACATAAATTTTAGTTATGCCGGCCAAACCGATTATACAGCCAAGGAGGCAAACCACACCGATTTTGATTGTGAAGCACTCATCGCCTCTGCAGACAGCCTGTACCTGTTTACCAAACAATGGATAAGCAAAAAGACGTCGCTATACGTATTGCCTAAAGAGCCGGGTACTTACCAGGCAACATTGAAAGCAACATTTGATACACAAGGCCTGATTACAGGTGCGGTATATATTGAAGATAAAAAGATTGTAGTCCTTACCGGTTACAGTACATTTTTGCAGCCATTCCTGTACCTGCTATATGGCTTCAACGGGCATGATTTTTTTTCGGGCAATAAAAGGAAGCTCCGGCTGGGCCTGTCATTCCACCAAATAGAAGGCATTGCCGGCAATAATGGCATAGATTTTTATGTTACCAATGAAAAGTTTGCTAAAGCACCATTTATTGATGTCCCACAGAAACTCCATCATTTCAGCCTGGCCCCGTTCCTGCAGCCGTACATCAGTATAGCTACTGCCCCGGGGCCTGATGGCAAAGCAAGGTAGGTTGTGTCCTGCCTGGCCACTATTTTATAAAAGCCAGATGGATGCGCTCATAGTATAAGCAGCCAGGATAAGACTGGTGTTTTTGCCTAGCCGCGATGGAAGCGGCATCCTCCCCGCCGCCGCGCTTATGGCGGCGGGTGAGATATAGCGGACAGCGCGACCAAACCTTGCAGAAAAGCGCTTAGCCGGCTGCTCCAAGTAAATAACAAGGGTTAGATTTGTGTCCCGGCAAGAGGCAGTGGTGTAGTTATACCGGGCCTATCTTCAGGTAGCCTATGTGCAGGATGTCTTCCCGAGGGTTTTGCGCGGCTGCCAGCTCTAAGGCGTATTTTTCCCTGAAGTGTGGTGCCAGCATGTCTTCAACAGGGTATACATCATCTACATCAATGCCATATTTGTCATCAATATGCGACTCGGCACCCCTGAAGCCAAAATGCTTATAAAAAGCTGATGCTTTTGATTTTTTTATTGCTTCGGCCATGGTAGGCGCCACCATAATCATTTTATAATGGTATTCTTCAAAATCACCGGGACGGTAACCGCCAAGGTTGATGAAAAAAAGTTTGTCACCGCCAGGGCGCATGCTTTTCCTGGGCACTACTTTTATAGTACAGCCTTCCACGGTGGTTACTTCACGCCATGAATCAATGTGCAGGGTGCCGGCATCGGGCCAGAAAGCATACATTTCTTCTTTTAGCGCTTCCGGCGATGTCCCAATCCCGAAAAAAATATCATGCTGTTCCGTGAACCTGCCCTTGGGCTTACAGCCCAGTAAAATCATGTAAAGTTTAAAATCCGTATCCATAGTCTTGCAAAGTTATTCAAATAAAAATAACCAAATTTCTCCTAAATTTAAATTTTGGTGCAGTTTTTGGAATTACCTTTATGACAATAAAAAACAGTTTATAATTATGAAAAAGATTTTCCTATTTTTTGCCTTTGCCGGAATGGCCGTTTTTACAGGTTGTGATAATGACGATGATGTAGTCTATACCGATAATGATACGATTAGCCAGGTAATTGAACTGACCAATGTTGATTTTAATGCCGGAAACAACTTTACGATTTTTTACCAATTTGCACCCCCGACTTTCGATGCGGATGTGGTGCTGGTGTACAGGCTTGTTAATGTTGACGGGTTTGATGTATGGCAGCAAATCCCCCGGACTATATATTTAAATAATGGTGGCGAAGTGGATTATGACTTCAACTTTACCGCTGATGATGTGGAAATTTTTATGCAGTCAAACGAATTTGCCGACCTGAACGCCCTGCCGGGCCTTACCCAAAACCAGATTTTCAGGATTGTGCGCGTACCCGGATTTTTTGCCAATACGGTCAACGTTAATAGTTATGATGCCGTAATTGAAGCCCTTGGCCAGCAGGGCGGGGTGGAAGTACACAGGCTTGAAAATTAATTACAGCTCCTGGCATAGCAAAACAAAAGCCGGTCGTATCAGCGCCGGCTTTTGTTTGTCAGTTATGTAAAGAAAGTATTTCCGGTAAGGCATTGTACTTATACGTTTTCCTGATACTCAGTAATGTACTGCTTTTATTTTTTTGGCAGCTATTTCCCGCTCTCAGCTCTATCTCCCCGCCGCAAAAGCGGGCGGCGGGGAGGATGCCGCTTCCATCGGGGCTGGAAAATGTAGTTGCCAGCCTTGCCTCTGCTTGTCCGGGACATTTTTCGCGGGCTTAGAAATGGAGTCCGTCCATTGCTGCCAGTTGGTCGGCCCTGTTCCTCCTGCGGAAATAACTGCCCTCAGGATTGCCAAAATATTTATTGATAGTCAGCCTGGCCATGAGGTAGCTTACAGTGGACTCCGCACCCTGGTTCAGGTTTACGCTGTGCTCCTCAAGCCCGTCAAAACAACCTCCCGTACAGGGGTTATAAACAATATGCTGGAGATGGTTGTTGCCAAGAAACCAGTTAAATGCGCTTTCCATCCGGCTGAGGTATTCTTCATCTTTAAAGATGTCATGGAACTTCCTGAGGGCCAGTATGGTATAAGCCACGTCTATCGGCTGTTCGCCAAATAGCTCTTTGTTCCGCCCCTTAAAGTACCAGCCGCGGTTCGATATCACCCTGATGGAATTATCGGTAAATATCTTTGACAGCAGGAAATCAAATGATTCCTTAGCTATGGCCTTGTAGGTTTCATTGCCGGTTATAGCGTAGCAAAGCAGCAATGCTTCAGGCAGTACGCTGTTGGCATACGTCAGGTATCCTTCAAACCACTTCCATTCTGTATCAGCTTCGTGGCGGTACATCTGCACCAGCCTGTCGGCAAAAAGTTTTATATATAAAAGGTTATCTACATCCTTAATATGGCGGTTGTAGTAATACAGGCCTTTGATAATAAAAGCCATAGCCCTTGTAGAGTGGATGTTTTTAGTAAGCGACAGCGTTTTCTGGAACATCCCTTCGGCTTTTTTGCCAATTTCTTCCGGAAGTATTTTAGATAAAGACACCACATAGCCTAATGCCCACATGGCTCGGCCCGCGCTGTCTTCAAGGTTTTCATTCCGGTTCTGCGGGGTAAAGTTGGAATTAAAATCTACGTAGTTAAGGAACCTGCCGTCTTCCAGCTGGCAATAATCGATAAAGTTCAGGTACGTTTTGATGTACTTCAGCGACTCTGTATTACGGTACTGCTTGTAGTACTGGCACATAGCTATTAGCGCCCGCGCATTATCATCAAGGGTGTAGCCCGACTCAATATCCGGCTTATTTATTTTGGAAAATTGCAATATGCCAAAATCGGTAGTCATATTCTTGATGTGGCTAAGGTTTACCACCGGGTTTTTATAATGCAGCCCAAGCCCTTCTCCGGCTGCTTTCTGCAACACTTTAGCATGGGCGACAGCCGAATTTTCCCAGGCGGTATGCACTATTTTATGCAGGCCGTTTAACACCATTGTATGCCTTAACTCCACGTCAAACAACAAGGTATTGATAGCACCGGCAAGCTGTTGTGAGTCTCCAAAATCAAAGGTTATACCCGTATCGCCGGCTAATACTTCTTTTGCATGAGGTATCGGTGTAGATATGATGGCGCAGCCGCAACTGAGCGCGTATGAAAATGTACCGCTTACGGCCTGGTTAGGGTCTTTGGAAGTAAACAGGTAAATATCGGTCATTTGCAAATACTCCAGAAGTTCATCGAGGGCTACATACTTATTGATGAATTTTACATTTTCCTCAAGGCCAAGTTCCTGTATCCTGTGTTTAAGGAAGTCCCTGTAGTGTTCTCCTTCATTCAGGGCTACTGTAGGGTGTGTTTTCCCAATTATCAGGAACAGAACTTCTGGGCATTTGTTAATCACTTCGGGCAGCGCGTCAAGGGTAGTTTCAAGGCTTTTTCCGGAACTCAAAAGGCCAAATGTTGATAGTATTTTCCTGCCTTCAAAACCATATTTCCTTTTTAGTTGCGCCTTGTCAGTATGTGGCACAAGGTGCGTACCGTGCGGGATAACAGTAATTTTCTCAGCATCTGCTGCGTAATCGCGCTTAAGGATATTAGCAGCATTGTGTGTCATTACAATGAGCGAATCGGCACGGTCCAGCATATAACAGACATTGTCTTTAAGCGCTCTGTCAGGATTTGGCAACACGGTATGGAATACCAGCGAAAGCGGCTTGTTGATGTCATTTATAAACGTGTTAAAATGGTTTGCCGTTTCAGCAAATAGGCCAAATTCGTGCTGTATGAGCACTACTTTAACGTTGTCATCACGATTTACCTGTTCAGAAAATAACTTATAGGAGTCTGGTTTGGAAGTATTCAGCACATATTTCACGTCAGTATAATCATAATTATGCCTTTCATTGGTATTTTCAACCGCGCACACTTTTATAGAAAAGGAGTCTATATAGTGTTTTTTTAGCGCCCTGATGAGGTCTTCTGAATATGTTGCAATACCACATTCCCTTGGTGGAAATGTGGTTACTACTACTATTTCAGGCAATATATTTACAACAGGTTTTACGGCATCCTGTGCGCCAAGCCTTTCAATCAGTTTGTTGTAGGATTGAAAATTTTTTCCTGTGGTCTTCCTGGTTTTCATACCTCATTAGATGTTATTAGCAGTGGTGTGGTTCTGTGGTACCGGCTATGCGTTGGCCCTTTTCACCCATTCTTCTGCCCGGCCTTTAGCTCTATTTACGGCTTCCAGGGCTCCGGGACGGGAATTTTTATATTCTTTTTTTGCCTTCCGCTGCAGTTCAGTTAATTTCTTTTTAAAATTTTCTTTTGCTTCGCCTGCCTGTGCGTTAAAACGTTTTTCACTGTTTCTCCTGTTTATCAGGATAGCGGCAATTCCCAGGGCTGCTGCTCCCGCGGCAATTCCCCATATAATTTTTTTGTTCATGGCCTTGCTGTATATTTTTGGTTAATCAGAGAGTTATTGACATTGCTAAATTAGCCATTCAGGTGCCTGCTAACAATTTGATTATAATAAGTTTAACAACGTTTTTTAGGATTGTAAGTATTTTAAGTTATATTTAAGAGGGGCAATGGGTTTATATATAATTTTAATTATTAAAGCTGGTCAATTATGGTTGTACCTGTCAAAATTTTAGGGTAGGTCGGCAATTTATAGGTTATTATTTTGTTTTAACCCTATTTTTTATAGGGGTAATATAAATTATAAAATATTAATTTAATATCTTTGCCCTGTTTTTTTTATAAGTGTAACCCAAAATTTTTGTTTCATGTCAACATTTCGTTTTCAGGCGTTAAAAGAAGCCGCAGGAAGAAAGCCTGTAAAAGTCGAGGAACTCGACAGAAAGTCCGTTATTTTCGGAAGTAATGTATTCAATGACAAGGCGATGCGCCAATACCTGACGCCTGAGGCTTACCAGGCCGTAAAAAATGCGGTGCAGCACGGAACAAAAATTGACCGCAGGCTGGCAGATTACATCGCCATCGGCATGAAAGAGTGGGCGCTAAGCAAAGGCGTTACCCACTACACACACTGGTTTCAACCGCTTACAGGCGCTACTGCCGAAAAGCACGATGCTTTTTTTGAAACATCGCTTGATGGCAGCGACCCTGTGGAAAAATTCGGGGGCAGCCAGCTTGCACAGCAGGAGCCTGATGCTTCAAGTTTTCCTAACGGAGGCATAAGGAATACTTTTGAGGCCCGTGGTTATACGGCCTGGGACCCGACATCACCTGCCTTTATATATGGTACCACACTTTGTATACCTACAGTATTTGTTTCTTATACCGGTGAGGCACTTGATTATAAAACACCACTTTTAAGGGCGCTTCATGCAGTAGATGAGGCAGCAACAGAAGTGTGCCGTTATTTTGATAAAAATGTAAAAAAAGTAACCGCTACTTTGGGCTGGGAGCAGGAGTATTTCCTTGTTGATGCGGCGCTGGCCGCTTCAAGGCCGGACATATTGCTAACCGGCCGTACTTTGCTGGGTCATGCTTCGGCAAAAGGGCAGCAGCTTGAGGACCATTATTTCGGTTCTATACCTACACGTGTCCTGAACTATATGCGTGACCTGGAAAATGAGTGTATGCTGCTGGGTGTCCCTGTTAAGACACGCCATAATGAGGTGGCGCCCAACCAATTTGAGCTTGCGCCTATTTTTGAAGAGACCAATCTTGCGGTTGACCATAACTCACTCCTTATGGATGTGATGCAGAAAGTTGCGGAACGCCACGATTTTAAGGTACTTTTCCACGAAAAGCCTTTTAAAGGCGTGAATGGTTCGGGCAAGCACAACAACTGGTCAATGGCTACTGATACCGGTGTAAACCTGCTTAGCCCCGGCAAAACTCCCATGAGTAACCTGCAGTTCCTTACCTTCTTTATAAATACTATAAAAGCTGTTTATAAAAATGAAGCACTGCTAAGGGCATCAATAGCCACGGCATCAAATGACCACAGGCTTGGTGCTAACGAAGCGCCGCCGGCTATTATATCAGTATTCATAGGCCAGCAACTTACCAAAGTGCTCGAAGAGCTGGAAGGCGTATCGAGCGGGAAGCTTTCGCCGGAAGAAAAAACCGACCTTAAGCTGAACGTGGTAGGTAAAATACCTGATGTATTGCTGGATAATACCGACAGGAACAGGACATCGCCTTTTGCCTTTACAGGTAATAAGTTTGAATTCCGTGCTGTGGGTTCAAGCGCTAACTGTGCCAATGCCATGACCATACTCAATGCTATTGTGGCCAGGCAGCTAAGGGATTTCAAAAAAGAAGTCGATGCCCTAATCGATGGCAAAGGCATGAAGAAGGACGATGCGATATTCAATGTACTGAGGGAGTATATTAAAGAGACTAAGAATATACTGTTTGAAGGTGACGGCTACAGCGAGGCGTGGGAGCAGGAAGCAGCAAAGCGTGGCCTAAGCAACCACAAAACCACACCGGCTGCACTGAAGGCAAAAGTATCTGAAGATGCACTGAAGCTTTTTGAGGAGCTTGGCGTAATGAACCATGTTGAAGTGGAAGCCCGTTATGAAATTGAGCTGGAAGAATACACCAAAAAGATACAGATTGAAGGGCGTGTGCTGGGTGATATTGCGCGTAACCACGTAATCCCAACGGCTATACGGTACCAAAACGTGCTTATTGAGAATGTTAAGGGGCTTAAAGAGATTTTTGGCAGTGAGTTCGAAAAAATTGGCAGGGAGCAGATAGCGCTTATCAAAGAAATATCAGAACACATTTCGGAAATAAACTCTAAAGTGGAGGAAATGACCGAAGAACGCAAAAAAGCTAACGCGCTTGATAATGCCGAGGCTATGGCTCATGCCTATTGTGAGAAGGTGAAGCCGTATTTTGACATCATCAGGAACCACTGCGATAAGCTGGAGCTGCTGGTTGATGACGAGATATGGACACTGACCAAATACAGGGAGTTATTATTTACACGATAATTTCATAGCAATTAATTGAGTACAACCTGCCGCACAACCGGCAGGTTTTTTATTTCCTACCTGTAATAAAATAATAATCATTAAATTGAGGCGTTTCTTATTTTGAAATCCCTTATTAATGAAGCACAAAGTTTCTTCATTATTACCTAATTAAAAAGGGAGTAGAGTCAAACTGATTGATTTATTTAACGGCTAAATAAGATTCATGAAAAATCTTTTACTCTTACTGTTACTGCTGCCTCTTACAGCATCTACACAGGAAAAATTTATTGTTTATTTTGATTTTGACGTTGCCGAAGCTAATCCTTCGTCAGCCAAGGATTTAAAATTATGGATTGATGCCAATAAAAATGCTGAAGTACTTCAAATAGATGGCTATGCTGATGCGGTGGGTACTGACGCCTACAATAAGGAACTATCAGAAAAACGGGCAGCATATGTTTATAGGCTATTAAGAGCAGAAGGCCTTGATGTAACAGGCATCCGTCAGCAGGGCTTTGGCGAATCCGTTGCTAGAGGAGGCAAATCTCCACAAGACAGAAAAGTTACAGTAGTTATCAAAAAGCTTCAGGTTGAAAAGGCATCAGTAGCGCCTAAACCTGAAACAAAACTTTTTGGGGCAGTTTCCACAGCCAAAAAAGGTGACAAGCTGCGCCTTTCTAATCTCAATTTTTATGATAAGTCTGACGTGGTCCTACCCCAATGTGAGCCTGTACTGAGGGAACTTCTGGCAATAATGCAGGCTAATCCTAATCTGAAGATTGATATACAGGGGCACATCTGCTGCCAGGAAATTGATGTATTGGATGTTGCTAATAAACGGGCGAAGGCTGTACACCGTTTTCTGGAACTTAACGGCATTGCTGGTAACAGAATATCTTATCAAAGTTTTGGTAGCAACAGGCCTTTATATAAAATACCTGAAAAAAATGAGGAAGAGCGAGTTGCTAACCGTAGGGTAGAGATAGAGATACTGGAAATAGATTAGTTAAAAGCCAAAAAAGATAGATTTTCAGTTGTTCTGTTTCAATGGAAGCAAGAGTTTTTTAGTAAGGTTTATTATATGTAATTGATCTCGTGAAATAAATAATATGTAACTTCGTTCGGCGTACAATGATATTCTCCCCAATGAAGAATTTATATTTTTACATCATATTGCTCGTCACTGCTACACTCTCAGCCCAGGAACAATTCTCGGTATATTTTGACAGTAATAAGCATGAGTTGAAGAAAAGTGAGCAGAACCGGCTTGAGGCCTGGATAGCAGCCAACAAAACTTCAAAAGTCCTGGCTATAAACGGCTATACAGACGAAGATGGTACTGTAGGCCTTAATGATACGCTGGCACAACGCCGGGTAAGCTACGTGTATGCTACCCTCAAAGGCAGGGTAAAAACACGTGAGGATTTTAAGGCCAGAAGTTTTGGCGAACTGCACCAGCATTCCAAAAATAAGGCAGAAAACCGCAAGGCTACAATATTTTACCTGCCTGAAAAAGACCTGCACCGCGAAAATGAAATACTCGGTATAAAGCCTGAGCCGGAGGTGGTAACATACCCTTCCCGGATTGTGCTTACCAACCCAAATGGTACTAAACAGGAAATTATACTTGACCCTGTGTTCATGAAACAAGTGGGACAGGCAAAACCGGGAGAGAAGCTAAGGTTAAAGAACCTCAACTTTTATGAGAATACCTTTAACATAATACCGGAATCAAGGCCTGTGCTATATGAGCTGCTGGAGGTAATGCGCCTGCACAAAAAACTTAAAATAAAACTTCTCGGACATATTTGCTGTATGAAGAGCGACCCCCGCAAACTATCGTATGATCGTGCCAAGGCTGTTATGAGGTTCCTTACGCTCAACGGTATTGAAAAAAGCCGTTTAACTTTTGAAGGCTTAGGCACTACGCAGCCTATTAATCCCATTCCTGAAAAAAACGAGGAAGAACGCGCTGAAAACCGCAGGGTAGAAGTGCTGGTGCTTGAAAATTAATATTAGGTACTTATTTACCCTGCCTTTCAGCCTGTAGTACGAACCTGCTGTACCTTTTGCCCAAATGAAGTTTTTGCTCAGCAATAACCATAACTATGAGCGGCAGTAATGTATATTCTTCGAGGTCATATTTATGGAGCAGGTAAACCGAGCAGAGGAAAAGCCGTGCATATTCAAGGTAATATATCCACCTGCGCTGTTCAAGCAGGGCACCGCAGTTAATGAGTGTTATCAATATAAATAGTGTTACAAAAAGCCGGGTACCCCCATCGGTAAACTGCCAGTAGTAGGTTAATGCCGTTAACGCTGCAATGCAAAACCCAATTTGCAGGTACAGGTAGCCCCTGAACTTCAGGCGCGGTACATCATGCGTACGGTCCTGCAGGAAACGCTTTTCGAGCATTGGCCTTATGTCCTGGTCCATTTGGGCAGGGCTGCCAAAAACAGCATTCCATTTCGCCCTGAAACCTTTTGAGCGCTTCCACAGTTCATAAATTTCAAAGTAGTAGTGGAAATGCTGCCACAAAAAGCTGTAGCTTTTCAGCGGGTGCGTAAGCCCGTATCTTGGCTTTTCTTCTTCTGCCTGGAAAGTACCGAACATGCGGTCCCAAAACGTAAACATATCGCCATAATTCTTGTCGAGGTATTTTTCATTTGATGCGTGGTGTACGCCGTGTACTGAGGGTGTCACGAAAATATATTCAAGCCATTTTATACGTCCTATAAGCTGTGTATGCGTAAAGAAGGAATAGGCCCCGTGCACCAGGAGCATGGTTATTACCATTTTAGGATGGAATCCCGCCAGGGGCAATATGCACCAAAAACCTGTGCGTATAATAGCCTGTATGGTAGTAATGCGTGCCGCAGCAGTAAAATTAAACTCTTCGCTTTGATGATGGACTATGTGTGCTGCCCAGAAAAAATTTACTTCATGGCCGAGCCTGTGGTACCAGTACCATACAAAATCCGTTCCCAGTATCAGCAATATCCAGGCAGAGTAAGAGCTTCCTGCATCAAATAGCCGGTAGTTGTTGTAGATGTAATAAAATAATTCATAGAAACTCGCCGCTACAAAAAGGTTGATGAGCCTTTCAGCTATTCCCACACTTATGTTCGATACGGAACTTTCGTGCCTGAAAATGCTTTTTTGTCGGGTCTTACGGGTTATCTGGTACTCCGCATAAACAAACAGCAAAAAAGCAGGCATGGCAAATGCCAGGAATGGTATATTTTCCATAAATTCTGGTTTAAGGCAAATGTATATAAAAAATATTAATCTACTAAAATAGTAGGGTATTAATACAATTCATACCATTCAAAATGCTTTTGCACCAAAGCCTCCTTTTCCTTTTTGAGATACTCCAGGTATTTTTCAGCAAGGGGAGAATGCTTTTTTCCTTTCAGCCATATCAGGCTCCACATGCTTTTTATTGGTAATCCTTTAACGGGTATGATTTGAAGCTGATGGTCAATAAGTTCACTTTTCAGGCCAATGAGTGGCATTATTGAGTAGCCCATTCCGGCCAGTATAGCCTGTTTTAATGCTTCATTGGAAGTAAGTTCCATTTTCTTGAGGACTTTTATGTTATTGGCTTCAATAAATTTGTTCATCGCCTGCCGCGTGCCTGACCCAGTTTCCCTGAAGATAAGGGGCAGGTTGCTGAATATATCGATGCTGTGCGCCCCTTCATTAAATTTTTCTTCAGTATTCCCCACCAGGTAAAGCCTGTTCTGAAGCAGGTCGAGTTTCTCAATATTGAGGTTGTTCGGCACTATGGAAACCAGCGAAAAATCTACTTCATTATTTTCAAGGCTCGCCAATACGCTTGTTTTATTAGTGACATCAATATAAAGTTCTACGCCGGGGTTATTCTTTATAAACCCTGAAATAAAATAGGGCATGATGTATTTGCCTGTTGATACTACTGATATCTTAAGCCTGCCAGACATTTCTCCTCTGTATGACAGTGTTTTGTGGTTTATGTTGGCAACTTCTTCAAGTATTTTTTCGGCTGCAATCGCTATTTCTTTACCAAAATCTGTGATATATATCTTGCGGCCCACTACCTCTGTTAGCGGTATACTGAATTGTGACTGAAAATTGCGGAGCTGTATGGAAACCGCGGGCTGTGTAAGGTGCAGTTCCTCAGCTGCTTTGGTAACACTTTGTGTCTTTGCTATCTTAAGAAAAATCTGCAGCTGGTTTAAGGTATAATTCATAAAAACATTTAATGTATTCTATATCAAATATAAATAAAAATTTATGGATAAAGCATTGTATATTTGCCGCATCAAACAAATGACATGGTATGAAAAAAATTACTATTGCAAAAGGTGACGGCATCGGGCCAGAAATCATGGATGCCACATTGAAAATCATTATGGCTGCCGGCGCGCAGATTGAAATTGAAGAAATTGAAGTAGGTGAAAAAGTTTACCTTTCCGGAAATACTTCAGGTATAGCCAAAGAGTCGTGGGATGTAATACGCAGGAACAAAGTTTTCCTTAAAGCACCAATAACTACACCTCAGGGAGGTGGGTATAAGAGCCTTAACGTTACTACCCGTAAATTTTTAGGGCTTTACTCAAATGTAAGGCCATGCATGAGCCTGCATCCTTTTGTTGATACTAAGCATCCTGTAATGGATATCGTGATCGTAAGGGAAAATGAAGAGGACCTGTATGCAGGTATTGAACACCAGCAGACCGATGAGGTAGTGCAGTGCCTTAAACTTATAAGCAGGCCTGGCTGCGAAAAAATTGTACGTTATGCTTTTGAATATGCGAAACAATACAAACGCAAAAAAGTAACCTGCTTTACCAAGGACAATATTATGAAGCAGACTGACGGGCTTTTCCACCAGGTGTTTGATGAAATTGCCAAAGAATATCCTGAAATAGAAAATGAGCACTGGATTATAGATATAGGCGCAGCTAAAATGGCAGATACGCCAGAAGCTTTTGATGTTATAGTAATGCCAAACCTTTACGGTGATGTGCTTTCTGATGTTGCCGCGCAGATTGCCGGTTCGGTAGGCCTTGCCGGCTCCGCTAACATAGGTGAAGAGTGCGCGATGTTTGAGGCTATACACGGTTCTGCACCGCGCAGGGCAGGGCAGAATATGGCAAATCCTTCAGGTTTATTACAGGGCGCTATTATGATGCTAAACCATATCGGGCAGACAGAGGTTGCCGAAAAAGTACAAAATGCCTGGCTAAGGACTATAGAAGATGGTATCCATACCTATGATATATATAAGGAAGGTACAAGCACAAAACGTGTAGGTACCAGTGAGTTTGCCGATGCGGTAATTGCTAACTTCGGGAAGATGCCTGAAAAACTTCAGCCGGTCAGCTACGATAAAAACAGCATAATCAACGTACCAAAGTATGTCCGCAAAGCACCGGGGCAGAAGGAACTCGTAGGTGTTGATATTTTCGTACACTGGAATGGCACCGATGCTGAAGAGCTTGCCGAAAAAGTTAAGGCTATAGAATCCGGTTCGGTAAAACTAAGCATGATAACAAACCGTGGTATTAAAGTTTGGCCTGAAGGATTCAGGGAAACATTCTGTACTGACCACTGGCGTTGCAGGTTTAAGCCTGCCGAAGGGCAGCAGATAAATAAAAATGATATCATAAACCTGCTTACGGCTGCTGAAGGCAACAATATTGATGTAATAAAAACTGAAAACCTGTACAAGATCAACGGTAGAGATGCATACTCACTGGGACAAGGCCAATAAGGCTGTGGCAAACAAAAGTTACAGGTTAAAGCTGCTGTGCCTCTCTGGCATGGCAGCTCTTCTTATTTTTTAGCCTCTCTATGAAATAAACTTTCATCAAAAGGCGCCTGCCTGATTGTTTTTCAATTTTAGATTGTATTTTTATATCCAAATTAGTAAAGCCAGTAGGAAAATAGGCTTTCACATTTTTTTGCGGGAAGTAAAACAAAGGGTACAGCAAAAAGCATTTGCCGGGGCGGCTAAGGCGATTAGAAGGATTTGGGGACAATTGCCACATATAACCTTATACATAGTTGCCGGCGCATCCTTTATGCCTCTGCAAAATAATTATATATATTATGTTTGCCGGAAGAAAATTACTAATAGTTACAAAGCACAGCAAAGAAACAGTTATGGCACCCCTGCTGGAACAGGGACTTGGTGTAGAATGCGTGGTGGCATCAGGATTTGATACTGACCTGCTGGGTACTTTTGCAGGCGAAATAGAACGGCAGCATGACCCGCTTACAACAGCAAGGGAAAAATGTAACAGGGCCATGGATATGCTGGGATATGACCTGGCTATAGCAAGCGAAGGTTCTTTCGGGCCACATCCGTCTATATTTTTTGCCTCGGCCGATGATGAACTTGTTTTACTGGCTGACCGCAAAAACGGCCTTGAAATTAAAGCCAGGGAATTATCTGTTGATACCAATTTTAATGGTAAAACCATTAAAAGCATTAGCGAATTAAAAGATTTTGCTGCTATGGCAAAGTTCCCCACACACGCACTGATACTAAAAAAAGCGGAAGGTAACCTCACGGATATGGTAAAGGGCATAACTGACGAGGCCCTGCTTACGCAAACATTCAGCAGGTTCTATAGCCAATATGGCAGCGCGTACGCCGAGACTGATATGCGTGCCATGCATAACCCTACGCGTATGGCGGTTATTGCCACAGCTGTAAGAAAACTTGTAGAAAAGGCCCTTACATTATGTCCTGTTTGCCAGACACCGGGTTATGGTGTAACCGAGATAAGGACAGGCCTTCCATGCAGCCTGTGCGGGTACCCCACAAAATCAGTACTCAGCCATATTTACCAGTGCGCGAAATGTTTTCATTCAGATGAGTTATACTATCCTAATAGTGTAAAGACAGAAGACCCAATGTATTGTGATATATGCAATCCCTGACAAATGGCTATAATTACCACAGATATAGAGGAAGCAGCAAAGGTACTTGATACCAATAATGTTGTTGCCATACCTACCGAAACAGTATATGGGCTTGCGGGAAATATTTACAGCCAGATTGCTATAAATAAGATATATGCCATAAAGCAACGGCCTCATTATAATCCTCTGATAGTACACATTGCATCTGTATTGCAGCTTCCCAAAATTGCTGCAGAAATACCTCCTCTGGCACAAAAACTCGCCGAAATATTTTGGCCGGGGCCACTTACATTAGTGCTAAAAAAACAACCTGAAGTACCCGGCTGGGTTACAGCAGGTAAAGATACCGTAGCCGTTAGGGTACCGGCACATCCCGTAGCGCTAAGCCTGCTAAAACAGTTACAATATCCGTTGGCTGCGCCGAGTGCAAACCCTTTTACTACGATAAGCCCCACTACAGCGAGGCATGTACAGGATTATTTTGAAGGCAAAATACCACTTATCCTTGATGGAGGCGCGTGTGAAGCCGGTATTGAATCTACCATTGTAGGTTTTCGCGGTAATGAGCCTGTTGTATACAGGCTAGGCTCTTTAACCATTGAGCAGATTGAAGCCGTAACCGGAAAACTCGAACTATTCAATAAACAGGAAAAACAGCCTGAAGCCCCGGGTATGCTCTTAAAGCATTATTCACCGAAAAAACCTTTATATCTTACGGATGATGTGGCAAGGCTGGCCGAAAATTTTTCAGATAAAAAAATTGCAGTATTGGCGTTGCGCGAAGTTGTAAAGTCAAAAAACATTGTATATTGCAAGGTGCTTTCAGTAAGCGGGAATCTTAGGGAAGCTGCTGCTAACCTCTACCATACGATGCATCTGCTTGATGCTACCGATGCCGATGTTATAATAGCCGAAAAAATGCCGGGCGAAGGTTACGGGCGTGCAATTAACGACCGCCTTGAAAGGGCATCTAAACCGATAAACACACGTAAATGAACTTCGACCTTCTGATTGAAAATCTTACAAACCCTGCACTGTTATTCTTTATCCTGGGTATTGTGGCAGTGTATTTGAAAAGTGACCTTGAAATTCCTTCAAACACTTCAAAATTTATTTCACTTTACCTCCTCTTTGCTATTGGCTTTAAGGGGGGTCAGGAACTTTCTCATGAAGAATTTACAACCGAAATTGCCACTTCCATGGCTTTTGGTATTTTTATAGCCCTTGCCATACCGGTTTATACCTTCTTTATCCTGAAGCGAAAGCTGAGTATTTATGATTCAGGCGCTATTGCCGCAGCCTATGGTTCGGTAAGTGCCGTTACATTTGTAACTGCGGTATCATACCTGGAAATGCAGCAGATAACCCTCCAGGGCCACATGGTAGCCATAATGGCGCTCATGGAGTCACCGGCCATTATAGCCGGATTAATCCTAATATCATTGTTTGATAAGGAAAATGACACCCAAATAAAAAAGCGTACGGTAATTAAGCATTCGCTTACCAATGGCAGCGTACTGCTTATACTGGGTAGCCTTATGATAGGCTTCCTCACCAGTGCTAAACAGGCCGAAGGTATTAAACCTTTTACAAATGATATCTTTAAAGGCTTCCTCGCAATCTTTCTGCTTGATATGGGTATTGTAAGCGGGCGGAAGCTCGGCGCGCTTATTGCTAAAGGCTGGTTTCCATTTGTATTTGGCATCATTATCCCGCTTATTAATGGTTCTGTTATAGCCTATCTTAGCGCAATGGTTACCCATGATGTTTCAAACAGGTTCATATTTGCCGTACTGGCCGCCAGCGCATCATATATTGCGGTGCCCGCAGCTATGAAAATAGCGGCGCCTAAAGCAAATCCGGGCCTTTACCTCCCCATGGCGCTCGGTGTTACTTTTCCTGTGAATATTACTATTGGTTTTCCATTGTACTTTTACCTTATTGCATAACCCTCGTGCTGGTTATACAAAACTTAAAAATTTTTAACCGCTGTAGACAGCAACTCCTTTTGTCCTTATTTTTGGAAAAACTATAAGCAGTATGTCAGCCGATTTAAAATTTTGGTACCTCAGGAACCACAAGCTGTTCAGGACATTAAACCTTTCCCAGATAAAGCAGCTCTGCATCATCACGGGCTTTAAAAAGGCCGGCCGGGGCGATATTATCTATTTTTCTGCGGGTGAGCTTCCCCGTATCTTCTTCCTTAAAAAAGGGAACATAAAAATAGTTTCTGTTGATAAGGAAGGGAACGAAATGATCAAGGATATTATACAAAAAGGCGACCTGTTTGGTGAACTTACGCTGGAAACACATACGGAAAACAATGAATATGCCCAGGCGCTTACCGATGAAGTCATTATTTGCAGCTTTTTATTATCTGATTTTGAAAACCTGCTGCTGAAGCATCCGGACCTGGCACTTTCCTATACAAAGTTTGTAGGGCTAAGGATGATGAAATGGAAAAACAGCTATACCAATCTAATATCAAAAGACGCAAGATCCAGGCTGATGCTTTTCCTGAAGGATTGGGCACACCGGGAAGGCAAGCCGGAAGGAGATACTGCCAATATTGAGAATTACCTTACGCAGAATGATATTGCGCAGATAATATGCACTTCAAGGCAAACTGCCACGCAGCTATTAAACGAGCTGGAAGAAAAGCAGCTGATACAATATTCCCGCAAACATATTATAATCAACAGCCTTACCGCCCTTGAGGACCAACTTAACTGATATGGAACCACTGCAACCCCTTATTGACCACGTTAATGCCAGGGTAAGCCTCACACCTGAGGAGGCCCGCCTGTTTACCTCTTATTTTAAGCTGGTAAAGGTGAAGAAAAGGCAGTTCATCATACAGCCGGGCTTCACAGCCAGGCACAGGAGCTATGTGCTGCAGGGCGCATTCCGTGGTTATGTGGTGGCGGATGAGGGGCAGGAGCATTCTATACAATTTGCGGTTGAAGACTGGTGGATATCAGATTATAACAGCTATATTATCGACTAGCCAGACACCATCGGCAATAAAATTATAAGCAATTATTTCCACACTTATTTATTTTACCGGATATGTAAAGTAGCCGACAAATGCCTTTTTTGCTTACAATTAGCTTTGTAGTGTAAAATACTAAGAATATGAAAAGAGCTATTTATTTCATCCTTGCAGTACTGGTGTTGGTTTCATGTGAGGAGACAGGAGATTTGACCGCAACAAAACCTCCGGGCACGGTTGCCGAAACTGCCACGCCAATATTTGAAGGTGTTTTTGAACCTACACAGGGAATAAGCGTAACCGGCAATGTAAAAATTTATCTGGAAGGGGGCAGTTACAAGCTTGATTTTGAAAATCTGGCAATATCTGACGGGCCCGACCTCAAGGTATATCTTTCAACAGCACCCTTTCCGCAGGGGTTTGTCAACCTTGGTAATTTTAATGTTAATAATGTATATACTATCCCTTCGGGTGTAGCGGTTGAGCAATATTCGCATGTACTCATCCATTGCCAGCAATATAACCACCTGTTTGCTTACGCTGCTTTACAAGCCATTCCTTAATTTATGAAAGTTTATATCCTACTTTTCCTGGTGGCAGCCAATGCCCTTTACGCACAAGGTTGCAGTGATGCAGGTATATGCACGCTGGACAACAATGTGTACCGGGATAGCACGTACAGCAATAGTATAGAGGTAACCCCGGTTTTGGCGCTGGAGAAGCCGATGTAACCTATATAACCGGCGCTCTGGCATATACCCGTGTACTTAGTGCCCGGTGGGTAGTAAGTGGCCGTGTTACCTATTCGCAGGCGCATGGCAGCTTTGGCACCCGCGGGCAGTTTGGCGATGCTTATGCTACGGCAGCATATAATTTCAGCAGCAAAGGCAACAGGCAGTGGTGGCTAACCTTTGGCGCCAAGTTCCCCTTTACACAGGCAAACCTTAAAATAAACGGCTTTTCCCTGCCTATGGATTACCAGGCAAGCCTCGGGACATTTGACGCCCTGTTGGGCATTAACTACAAAACCGGGGCGCTAAGTTTTACTGCTTCCCTGCAATATCCTGTTATTAATATCAATAAAAACTCTTATATAGCTGAATATTCAGGTACTGATGATTTCCCTACAACCAACTTGTTTGAGCGCAGGCCCGATATTTTGCTAAAAGGGCTGTACACATTTTCTGCGGGAAAATTTATGGTGAAGCCGGGTATCCTTGCAATTTATCATCTCGGCAAAGATTCTTATGAGGATATTTTCGGGAGGAGGCGCGATATTGATGGTTCTGAAGGCCTTACCCTTAACGGCACTTTTGAAGTTTACTACAGCCTTCACCCGCGGCATGGCCTTGAATTTTTAGCCGCTGCTCCTTTTGCAGTGCGCGATGAGCGGCCAGACGGGCTTACCCGGAGCCTTGTATTGGGAATAACTTATAANGAAGAACCTCCAAAAAGTGAAGTAAAAAATATTCAGGGGGTTTTGTTTTGAAAAAAAGGATATAAAACCAAAATTATCCAACAAAATGGTTAAGTTTGATAGTGTTAAATTTTATTTAGGACAGGATTGAAATGTAACATTATACGTACCAGGCGCTACCTGAATGTTGACGCCTCCCGGTATAGCTGTTCCCGAAGGAAAGGTATTCCCACCCCAGTTTACTTCCCAGGCGTCATCTTTACGGAATTTAACCCCAGGGTCATTACCCGGCAACGGGTTTATAAGCACCACATTATCCAGGGTGTAGGTAATACCGTCTGTTGTAATCATATCAGTATCCGATGCCCAGCCGGTAAGGGTTGAGCCTCCAAGGAGCCCGATATTGTCAAATTGTGCACTGGCACTAAAACCGCATAGCGCCAATAGCGTTACTAAAAGTAGTTTTTTAATCATAAGTATTCTGTTTTAAAGTTAATAAAAAAGCCCCGCCCTACTATGCGAAGGCTATATCATCAGTTAATAAGTATCATGTATTGCCATGGCCTGAATGAAAGTTCCCTGGTTTTATCAACTTTTACTTTAGATGCTTTCATGTAATCTTCATATTCGCCTGCTGCGTCTATAGTAAAGGTAACAGGCTTATCACTAAGATTGGCAATATATACAACTTTTTTACCGTTTTTCTCTCTTTCAAAAGCCAGCACCTCCTTATCAGCAGAAGTAGCTAACCTTTTATAGGATGCTGGGTTTTTGCCTCCGTTAAGCGCTGCATTTTCATTCTTCAGTTTACCCAGTTTTTCATATACGGCATACATCCTGCCTTTGTTCTTATCTATCTGGTCTTTTTCAAAAAACTTAAGCCTGCGGTTCAGGTCATACTCCTGCCCTGTGTAAATAAGCGGCATTCCAGGCATTACATAGGTAAGCGCAGCAAAAGCCTCTGCTGCATCGGGATTACCAAGCCTCTCATATTCGGTACCGTTCCAGGCATTTTCATCATGGTTAGATGTAAAGTTCATGAAAATGTCCTGCGCTTTATACTCTTTGCCAATCTTTTCCACCAGCGCATCCCAGTCCTTCACCGTCTTCTTTCCTTTTGCAATATCATTCATTAGGTGGTGGGCTTCCCAGCCGTAGCCCATATCAAAAAGCTTATCGCCAAAAAGGTAGGGTTTGTTCGATTCCATGAGCATAAACAGGGGCTTCTGCTTTTCCAGTTCAGGAATAGCCATCTGCCAGAATTCGGTAGGCACGTTATCGGCCACATCACAACGGAAGCCGTCAATTTTATGCTCCTTTACCCAATACAGCATTTCGTCTTTCATAACTTTATGAAGCTCTTTATTGCGGTAATCAAGGTGTGCCACATCTGTCCAGCCCCAGCTTTTACCGGTTTCTGGGTTTAGCGGGTCTGTAACTTCTCCTTTTGCATTTTTATGATAATATTCCGGGTGTTCGGTTATCCATTTATGGTCCCAGCCGGTATGGTTGGCTACCCAGTCCAGTATTACATAAATGCCATTTTTATGTGCGGTATTTATAAGATTTTGAAAATCTTCTTTTGTCCCCATATCCGGATTTATAGCGGTATAATCTGATATGGCATAATAACTGCCCAGGTACTTTTTGCGCTCTTCAGGGTCTTTAATGTCTTCCACCGAAAGGTCTCCTGTGGCTTTCCTGTTCTTTATTGAAACAGGATATACCGGCATAAGCCAGATGACTTTAACGCCAAGCTTTTTAAGTTCAGGTATATCTTTGGTAAACGCATTAAAAGTCCCTTCTGGAGAATACTGCCTGATGTTGGCCTCATAAATGACGCTGTTTTCCATCATGGCAGGACTTACTGCTGCCAGTGTTGCATCTTTATCGCCTCCGGCAGATGTATCGGCTTTTTTATCATCCTTACAACTCATAAAAGCTGCAAGAAAAATTCCTAAAAAAAGTGTTTTTTTCATGTTTGCTGTTTTTGGATGCTTAGTTCAGTTCCAGTATCAATACTGATTTAGGCTCTATAGTTATATCGTTAACCAGGGTTAGTGATTTTCCTGTAAGCACGTCTTTACCTGTTTTATAATTTTTGATACCTTCCGCAAAACGGCCTGTTTTAAAAGTGCGGCTTTCGTTACTGTTGTTCATAACTACCATTACCGTCTCCTTATCATTGTAGCGGAAATACACATATACGTTATCCCACGGCAGGTAATGCAGCATTTTGCCTGTGTGTATTACTTCCTTGTTCTTCCTCCAGCTGAACAGTTTTGATGTAAAGTCAAAGTACTGCTTTTGCTGCGCTGTCCTTCCGGAAGCCGTAAACGCATTATTGGCGTCACCTGCCCAGCCACCCGGCATATCACGGCGGATGTCGCCATCGCCCTTGCCCTTATCCCCGGCCATACCTATTTCAGACCCGTAGTAAAGCTGCGGAATACCTCGTACCGTAGCTATAAGCGCCATTGCCATCTGGTATTTTTTGAAATCGCTGTTATAAATATGGTTGAAACGCCCCGTATCATGGTTTTCTACAAAAACCAGCAAATTATTTACGTTGGGGTATAAAAAATCGTTGGTAAAGTTGTCATACACTTTTTGCATTCCCTGATCCCATGACGGCTTGTCTTCATTGAAAACACCGCCAACAGCATCATGCAGCGTAAAATCCATTACGCTTGGCAGGTAGGAATTGTAGCTTTGTATCGCAGCAATTTTGCTGTCTTTCTGCCAGTAAGACATTTGTGCCTGGTCATGCATCCATACCTCGCCTACAATATTAAAATACGGGTATTCATCAGTAATAGCCTTTGTCCACTTTGCAATACCTTCCTTATCATTGTATGAGTAGGTATCAACACGGAAACCATCAAGGTCGGCATATTCTATCCACCATATAGCATTTTGGGTAAGGTATTTAAGCACTAAAGGATTGCTCTGGTTAAGGTCGGGCATTGATTCTACAAACCAGCCATCCATACAATACTTTGCATCAATATCCGAAGCGTTAGTATCAAACTGGGTAGTCATCCGGTAGTTGCTTTGCGCATACCCGGGGAACTGGTGCACCCACTCATAAGTTGGCAGGTCTTTATACATCCAGTGCTCACTGCCCCAGTGGTTGGTTACATAGTCCATAATGAGTTTCATACCCCTTTTTTTTATTTCTGCCGAAAGGCGAAGGTAATCCTCATTGGTGCCGTAGCGGGGATCTATCTTATAAACATCTGTCTGTGCATAGCCGTGGTAAGAATAGGCCGGGTGATTATCCTCGCAAAGGGGGGTGCTCCATATAGCTGTTGCCCCAAGGCCCTGCAGGTAATCAAGATTTTTGATAATGCCTTCGATATCGCCCCCGTGGCGGCCGTTTATGTCAGCACGGCTGGCTTTTTCCGCCATGCCTGAATTATCATTGGCCGGATTGCCGTTAGCAAAGCGGTCGGGCATAAGCAGGTAGATAACATCAGAGGAATCAAAGCTTTTTCTTTGTGCCGAACCTGCCCTGCGCTGCTTAAGGGTGTAGTTACGGGTGAATTTTGTTTTACCCTTAGTATCCTTAAATGTAAAAACAAGGTCTGAAGGCGGTACATTCCTGGTATCAATAGTTATAAAAACGTAGTTCGGGTTTTCCGTCTTTACTACATTTTTAACCGGAACATTACCGGACACTGAGGGTGTGTATTGCGCGATGCCTTTCCCATAGAACATTACCTGTAGTTCAGGGTTATGCATGCCCGCATACCAAAACGGAGGCTCTACCCTTTCAGCCTGTGCAAAAGCAAAAGCGGTTGATAATAGTAATACTGCTAATAATCTTTTCATTGTGTTGTTTGTTGTTTTGCCACGAATGACACGAATAACAGAAATTAATTAGCATATTTCATGTAATTCGTGGCTGGTTTATTTAAACCGTTACCAGTGTATTGGGCTCTACCTGTACAGGTTTGCCGTTAACATATACTGTCAGTTCCTTATCTCCTTCAAGGGTAAACTCCGTTTCACCGGGCAGCACCGAAACTTTCAGTACCTGATTACGGAAGTTGATCTTGAAGCTGTAGCCTTTCCATTGCTCCGGTATCCTCGGCTCAAAATGCAGGGTGTCATACTTTACACGCATGCCGCCAAAGCCCTCTACAATGCTCATCCATGTACCGGCCATACTGGTTATGTGCAGCCCTTCTTTCACTTCCTTGTTATAATCATCAAGGTCAAGGCGCGATGTCCTTAAATAAAACGTATAGGCCTGTTCCATGCGGCCAAGCACAGCGGCCTGTATGGAATGCACACACGGCGACAGGCTGCTTTCATGTACCGTAAGCGGCTCATAAAAATCAAAATGCTTCTGTAGCTCTTCCCTTGTGAAATGGTCTTCAAAAAAGTAAAAGCCCTGTAATACATCAGCCTGCTTAATGTAGCAGGAGCGTAAAATCCTGTCCCAGCTCCATTTTTGGTTTATAGGGCGCTGGCTTTTATCAAGCTGGCTTACGGGTATCAGCTCCTTATCCAGGAAACCATCCTGCTGCAGGTACACCCCGTGCTCTTCAGAATAGGGTAAATACATATTATCCGCCACCTCTCTCCAGTCCCTGATCTCCGCTTCCGAAAGCCTTACCTTATCCATAATCCGGTTATGGTCGTCTGCGTATTCCTCTTTAACCCTGCCTATCTGCTCAACGGTGTAGTTGATACACCACCTGGCAATATAGTTGGTATAAAAGTTATTGTTGATATTATTTTCGTATTCGTTAGGGCCGGTTACACCTAATATAACATACTTGTTCTTATTGGTAGAGAATGTAGCCCTCTGGTGCCAGAAACGTGCTATACCTATCAGTACCTCAAGCCCTTTTTCAGGAATGTAGCTGTAATCGCCGGTATAGCGGTAGTAGTTGTATATGGCAAAGGCAATAGCCCCGTTACGGTGTATTTCCTCAAAGGTTATCTCCCACTCATTATGGCATTCCTCGCCGTTCATAGTAACCATAGGATATAATGCAGCGCCGTTGCCAAAGCCCAGTTTTTCGGCATTTTCTATAGCTTTGCCTAACTGGTCATAACGATAGGTTAAAAGATTGCGGGCTACCTGCTGGTCTTTGGTAGCCATGTAAAAAGGTATGCAGTAAGCCTCGGTATCCCAGTAGGTGCTGCCGCCGTATTTTTCGCCGGTGAAGCCTTTAGGGCCAATGTTGAGCCTCGGGTCTTTGCCCAGGTAGGTCTGGTTCAGCTGGAAGATATTAAAACGGATTCCCTGTTGCGCTTTTACATCGCCCTCAATAGTAATGTCAGCCATTTCCCAAACACTGGCCCAGGCCTGTTTCTGCTCTTCAAGCAGGGCCTCATAGCCTTTAGCCTTTGCTGCTGTAATTACATTCCCGGCAGCCTCAACAAGCTTATCGCCGTCATGGTTAAGCGAAACTGTATATCCGCCAAATTTAATTATAGATGCCGTTTCGCCGATACCTGCCTCAACAGTGTAAGTAAACTGCACTTTATTTTCAGTAGCCTGTGTACCTGCGGGTTCAAGGCCAAGATCGTTGCCGCTGAGCAAAATGCTGTTGTGCATAAAAGCCGCCACCTTGAAATGTGTTTTAAAGGTGCGGGCTACCACATAGCCTTCATTACCTGAATGCTGCACCTCTATCGGTTCCCAAAACGATTCTTCCCAATTGGCATCCTCGTTTTTTACACCACCGTCAACATACGGTTTAAATGAAATAGTGGCTCCGCTTTTTATCGAAGTCACCTTATAGTTGATAACCCCAAGCTCGTCTGCCTCCAACGACAGGAAACGGGTTACGTCAACAGCTACTTCGGTACCGTTCTGCAACACGGCCTCAAAAGAGCGGTTATACCAGCCTTCCTTCATATTAAGCTCACGGCGGAAGTTCCTTATTTCACGGCACGTATGCAGGTCAAGGCTTTCGCCGTTAACCTCAATGTCTATCCCTATCCAGTTTGGGGCATTGAGTACCTTGGCAAAATATTCCGGGTAGCCATTCTTCCACCAGCCCACTTTAGTTTTATCAGGGTAATATATACCCCCTATGTAACTCCCCTGAAAGGTTTTACCGCTGTAGCGCTCTTCAAAGTTAGCGCGCTGGCCCATGGCGCCGTTGCCAATGCTGAACAAGCTTTCTGATGATTCAACCCTTGCTGCTTCAAATCCTTCTTCTATTATCGACCAATTATCCGGTACTATATAATCCTGGTTCATTTTAATTCGTAATCAATCTATTTAAAAAATCTGTTGTAATCTCTGTAAAATCTGTATACACATAGTGTGCCTCGCCTAAAATGGCAGGGCTGCCTATACCAATGCTTGTCATACCTGCAATATTAGCTGCCTGAACACCGGCCACTGAGTCTTCAAACACCACTGAATCTGTGGCTGATGCCCCTACCAGCTGCGCTGCCCTTAGGAACACTTCCGGGTCGGGCTTGGCATTGGTAACATCATTTCCGTCCACAACGGCATCAAAATAATGCAGTATGTTAACTTTTTCCAGTATTGGCCTGGCATTTTTGCTTGCCGAACCCAATGCTATGTTTTGGTTTTGTGCTTTTAAAAACTGCAGCACAGGCACCACTCCCTGCAGTATCTCCTCTTCATTCATGGCGGCAATGTAATTAAGGTAATCCTCATTCTTTTCTGCCAGCCATTTTTCCTTGTCTTCCCGGGTGGCCTCAACACCGCCAAGCCCCAGGATGATGTCGAGCGAACGCACGCGGCTCACTCCCTTTAATTGTTCATTGTGCTCATGTGTAAATTCGATCCCGAGGCGGCCGGCTATTTTTTGCCATGCCAGAAAATGGTATTTGGCCGTGTCAACAATAACCCCGTCCAGGTCGAAAATAAATGCTTTCTTTTTCATTAAATTTTTTATGCTTTGATTTCAATTTTTGCCCTGTCATTTACTGTAAGCGACATCAGGCCTGCAAGCACCATTGAACCACCGCCAATAAGCAGGGCATATACAGGCTCATTATTAAAAAAGTACGATACCAGGAAGCCTAATATAGATGCTGCCACAAGCTGGGGTATTACAATAAAAAAGTTAAACACCCCCATGTAATAGCCCATTTTTGAAGCAGGTAATGAACCCGACAGCATTGCATACGGTATTGAAAGGATACTTGCCCATGCTATACCTACACCTATCATTGAAAAATCATACATGTAAAAGGTAAAGGCGCCAATACTGAAAATTTCCTGGTTAAATATACCCATGTTACCGAGGAAAAATATAGATGCAAGCCCGAAACCTCCTGCCAGTAGTGCAAGGAAATGGGTAAACTTCCTGCTGGTTTTCCGTGCTATTAAAGGAAGCAGGAATGCCGCAATAGCTGCCACCAGATTATAGTTGGCAAACATTTCTCCAACCTGGTTAGCACCGGTATTATACTCAACTGATGTAGTATCAGTGGTTTTGTAAATATGCTCTGTTACTGCGCCCGTAGTATATATCCACATAGAGAATAAAGCGAACCAGGAAAAAAACTGTACTAACGCAAGCTGCTTCATAACGCCCGGCATAAACTGAAAATCGTTCATTATGGTTATAAAGCCGTTGGAATACCTGCCTTTTTTCTGGAAAAGCCCTGAAATGATAAGCGCAAGGCCTCCTGTCCCAATAAGCCCGAGCGAAAGGACATAAAGGTCTTTTTTCAGGCCATAGCAATAAATAGCGTAAGAGAACAATAACCCAAATATAAAAGCTGCCAAACCCAAAACAAGATGCTTCCTGCCATTAGCATGAAACCATGACAGAGGGCGCTCTTCTTTCTGATACTTTTCGGCTTCGTGTTTTTCAAATGCTTCAAGTTCTTCGGGTGAATATTCTTTAGTGGTAAATATTGTCCACAGCACAGATATTATAAATGCAGCGCCACCAATATAAAATGAAAACTTTACCGAATCGGGTATTTCTCCGGGCGGAGCCACATTACTGACATTGTAGTGCGTCAGGATATTAGGCAGTTTAGAAGCCACGTATGCGCCAAGCCCTATAAAAAAACTCTGCATGGCAAAGCCTGTAGTACGCTGCCTGTCTGGCAGCACATCTCCAACAAAAGCCCTGAAAGGCTCCATTGAGATATTAATAGAGGCGTCCAGTATCCAGAGCATGCCGGCTGCAAACCAAAGCACAGGTGAGTTAGGCATAATAAAAAGGGCTATTGATGCCAGTAAGGCACCTACAAGGAAATATGGTTTTCTCCTGCCTAGTTTTGTCCAGGTACGGTCGCTGAAGTATCCTATTATTGGCTGTACTATGAGCCCTGTGAGCGGAGCCGCCACCCAAAGTGCGGGAATGTCATCAATTTTAGCTCCTAATGTCTGGAATATCCTGCTTACATTGGCATTTTGAAGGGCAAAACCCATTTGAATCCCCAGGAAACCGAAACTCATGTTCCATATTTCCCAGAAACCTAATTTACGCTTTTCCATTATCGTAATTTAATGGTTTATACTACGATAAGCGCGTTACTGCTTATCAAAACTTAAGGGGTGCGAAGTGAAGTATAAGCTTTGATAATCAGGACAAATATATAAGGTTTTTTTAATCAGAAATTATTTTTGAGAAAAAATTTTAAATTCAGAGCAATCCACAAAAAATATAAAATGTTGTATTACAGATTATTAACAACAACTACAACGATAGCGTAGATTCGCGCTCCACCAGGTGGGTTTCTATAACCTCAGTACGGTACCGCTCGTCTTCTTCCTCCATTTCAAGGCGTTCGATAAGCATTTTAGCTGCTTTGCGGCCCATTTTTATTCCGTTTTGGCTAACTGTAGTGATTGAAGGGGATGAATATTGTGATATAATACCATCAGTAAACCCGATTATTGAAAGTTCTTCAGGCACTTTTATACCCATTTTGGTAGCCTGCTTGATACAGGTTACAGCAAATAGTTCATTAACTGCAAAAATAGCTTCCGGCCTTTGTTGCTGGAGCATTGCCTCAATTTTCAGGGCACAATTTTCAATATCTTCAATTTTTACTACCAGGTCATCATTAAGCGGCAGGTCATGGTCATGCAGCGCATTGGTATAGCCGTCAGTGCGAAGCTTGCCAACGCTCACATAATCTACAGTTGTAACAAGCGCTATTTTTTTAAACCCTTTTTTGATAAGAAACTCTACGGCCTCGTAAGCGGCCCGCCGGTCATCAATTATTACCTTATCACAAAGCACATCATTGGTAATCCTGTCAAAAAGCACTACGGGCATACCCTGGTTTATTACTTCCTGTATATGGTGGAAATCTTTTTTTTGCTGTGTTTCTTTGGAAAGTGACATGATAAACCCGTCAGTACTGCCTGTGGCAAGCATCTCCATGTTGATGACTTCCTTATCAAAAGACTCATCTGACAGGCATACAATCACGTTATAACCACACTCATTGGCCACCTGCTCAATACCGCTTATTACCGTGGCAAAAAAATGGTGTACTATTTCGGGTATGATAATGCCTATGGTCTTGGTCTTTTTATTTTTGAGGCTGAGGGCGATGTTGTTTGGGCGGTAGTTATAAAGTTTAGCAAAGGCCTGCACTTTCTGGCGCGTATCTTCACTTATCTCAGGGCTGTTGCGCAGGGATTTTGAAACGGTTGATATCGACACGTCAAGTTCCTTTGCGATTTGTTTAAGAGTAACTTTTCTTTTCATTATGAAATTATAAATCGGGCTAAATGTGAAATTATTGAAATAAAGATATAAGTAAATTTTATTAATAGCAATTATCTTACTGAATTTGTGTTAAATGCAGAAAGTTTTCAACACGATAACGTTTTCGGGGCAACCTTTACACGAAAACGTTTTTTTCTTCTGCCAATTTACATAATTTTAACATTGCGAAGTGATTTATAAGCGCCAAAAAAGCAAAATTAACCTAAACAACTTGTATGAAAACAATGTACCAAAAGTTTTTACTTTTATTGCTTATGTTACCTCTTACTGCCCTGGCGCAGGGTACGGTAAAAGGTACCGTACGTGATAATGCAACCGGTGAGCCTTTACCCGGAGTAAATGTAATCATTGAAGGCACTACCAACGGTACTTCAACAGACATGGACGGTAACTATACACTGTCAAATGTTAAAAACGGAGACCGGCTGGTATTTAGCTTTATAGGCTACTCCAACGCTGTTGTGGTATACAACGGGCAGGCTACTGTTAATGCCAGCCTTAGTGAAGACGCCACGCAACTTCAGGAAGTAGTAGTTATCGGTTATGGTACCACTACCAAAAAGGATGCTACCGGATCTGTAACCGCAGTTACTTCAGAAAAGTTTAACCGAGGCGCCATTGCTACAGCAGACCAGCTTCTTACTGGCCGGGCACCTGGCGTGAGGATTACCAGCGCGGGCGGGCAGCCCGATGCTGCTCCAAACATCAGGATACGTGGCGGCAGCTCACTTTCGGCACAGAATAACCCGCTTATAGTGATTGACGGTGTGCCGATTGATTTTGTTAACCCCGCAGGTGTAGCTAACCCATTATCATTGGTAAATCCAAACGATGTTGAAAGTTTTACAATTTTAAAAGATGCCTCTGCGACTGCTATTTATGGTTCAAGGGCATCAAACGGTGTTATCATCATTACTACTAAGAAAGGCTCTTCAGGAGCGCCTAAATTCAGTTATAATGGCAGTGTAGCTATTGGAAAAGCAAGGGGTATTATAGATGTAATGGACAGCAGTACCTTTGTAAGGTTTATTCAGGAATATCATTCTGACCCCAATAATGCTACTAACAACCTACCTAATTACCTTGGTGTACCGGACGGCACAGGAACATTAGATGATCCCACCACACCGGCTGTAGAGGGAAGGATAATATCTGACACCAACTGGCAGGATCAGGTATTAAGGACCTCTGTATTTACAGACCACAATTTTAGTGCCAGCGCTAATCTTTTTGGAAAACTCCCAGCACGCGCTTCAATTGGTTATACTGAAAATGAAGGGCTTGTAAAGACTAATGATTACAAACGTTACAGTGCAACGGTTAAATTAACGCCTACATTATTTGACAACCACCTGAAAATTGATGTTAACGCTAAAGGTCTTTGGGCAGAAAAAAATGCGATTGATGAAGGTGGTGCGTTAGGAGGTGCCCTTAATATGGATCCTACAAAACCTGTTTATACATCAGGCACTTATGGAAACTTCGGCGGCTACTACCAAAACGTGACCCAGGCTGACCCCACAAGAATAGACGGACAGATAAACCCCGTAAACCTATTACAAGAAAGAGAGAGGCCGGAAATGGTAAACAAACTTATTGGTAATGTCCAATTCGATTATAAAATGCATTTCCTTCCGGAGCTAAGGGCGGTACTTAACCTTGGTGTTGAAGCCTCGAGGTCTAAAATCAGGGAAGAATTTGGGCAATTTGCACTTGCCACTTACAGGCTTGATAATACTACAGGTACATTCCGTTTCAATCCCGGTGTAAACTTCAGGGAAGAACAGCACATTACTAACAGAACCCTTGACGCATACCTGGCTTATACCAAAACATTCAGCGGCTTCCTTACCAGAATAGACGCTCAGGCGGGCCATGCCTACCAAAGTTTCGTGAACGATGGCTTTAAAACAGAATATCAATATAATACCCAAACCGGACAACGGGAAATTAATTTTAACAGCCAGAACCCTAACAACAGGTATTATAACAAAACTGTCTTACAATCTTATTTTGGAAGGGTGAATGTTGACCTGCTTGACAGGTACCTCTTAACGTTTACATTAAGGGCAGACGGATCCTCATTGTTCAGGGAAGAAGAAAGATGGGGTTATTTCCCTGCTGCTGCGCTTGCCTGGAGAGTTACTGACGAAAGCTTCCTGAAAGACAGTAAAACCGTTAATGACCTTAAACTTCGTCTGAGTGTTGGGCAAACCGGCCAACAGGACATTACAGCAATAGCGGGCTATTATCCAACCACCGCATTATACAGTCCCGGAAACCCTAACAGCCAATACCTTCCGGGTGTAAGTACTTATAGCGCAAACGCATTTAACGACCAACTTAAATGGGAGGTTACTACAACTTATAATGCCGGTATTGATTTTTCATTTTTTAATAAAGGGCTTTTATCAGGTAGCATTGATGTGTACCAGCGCGACACAAAAGACCTGCTTGTTCGTTCGGCTGTGCCACCTGGGCAATACCTAACCAACCAGATTACACAAAACGTTGGTGAACTTACAAATAAAGGTGTAGAGGTTGATCTATCCATAAAGCCAATAGATAATGATAAAATGACCTTGGAATTTTTAGGTAACATTACATTTAATGAAGGCGAAGTAACAAAACTAAACCGGGGTAGTGTGATTGACGCCGACGAATCCGGGCTTCCTGTTGGTACAGGTAACAGGCTTGCAAGGCACGCTGTTGGCCAACAACCCTATTCGGCTTGGGTATTTGAGCAGTTATATGATGCATCTGGCCGGCCTATTGTTGGCGCTTATAAAGACCGCAACGGCGATGGTGTAATAACAAATGATGATAGGTATTTTCAGGCATTGCGCCCTAACTGGACATTTGGTTTCGGTACTAATTTTACCTATAAAAACTTTGATTTCTCGGCTAATTTCCATGGACAACTTGACGGCAAAGTATACAATGCCATAAAGCTTGCAGGTGGCTGGACAGACAGGGTAAGGCCTAATAATACCAACAGCCTTAACAACGTCCTTAACTTTTACAGTGGCGCTGCTGACCCGGCATTCCAGACTATACAGGGTAATATTCCGCTCTCAGACTATTATCTTGAAAATGCTGCTTTCCTCAGGTGTGATAACATAACAGTGGGCTACAGGTTTAAAGAACTTATAAAATCTGCCTCATTACGTATTTACGGAACAGTGAATAATGCCTTTATCCTTACAAACTACTCAGGGCGCGATCCGGAAAACTTTAATGCTATTGACACCAACTTTTACCCAAGACCCAGGCAATATACCTTTGGTGTGAATCTTGATTTCTAAAATAAATTGATATGAAAAATTTTAATAAAAAGTTAATTGTGGGATTTGCAGCGCTGGCGCTGTGTATCTCCTCCTGTACCGAAGACCTTAATACGGAACCCAAGGTGGAGCTTTCCCTTGAAAACCTTCTTGCCCGGGATCCGCAGGCTATTGAAGGGCTTCTTTCAAAGATGTATGGTACATTTGCCCTTTCAGGCCCTAATGGACCCGGAAGTTCAGACATTACCGGGCCTGACCCGGGTGAGACGGCTTTCCTGAGGAATATATTAAACCTGCAGGACTTTACGGCCGACGGGATGAAGAACCGATGGGGCGATGACGGGCTTGACCAGCTTACCACAACCTCTAACTGGGACGAGAACAACAAGTTCTTCCGTTACCTGTATGACAGGGCCTACTACGTTATTCCCCAGACTACCAATATTATATTGGCTCTTAGGAATGTAGATGTATCCAATGAAGCACAGATTACCAGCGAACTCCGCTTTATTAGGGCATTAGCGTATTATTACCTGATAGACTGCTTTGGCAAAGGAGTAATTGTGAACGAAAATAACTATGGTAGTACAGACCCGCTTCCTGAAGCGACAAGAACACAATTGTTTAATTATGTTGAGAGCGAGTTACTTGCAGTGATTCAAGGTTTACCGCAAACCAATGGTTACGGGAGGGCAAATAAATCTGTAGCACGCATGCTCCTTGCTAAACTGTACATGAATGCTGGAGTGTACACAGGAACGCAAAAATATAATGAAGCGCTTACTAATATAAATTTAGTAATCAATGAAGGGGGCTATACATTGGCTTCGGAATTCAGGATGAATTTTTCAGGTGATAATAATACTTCTCCTGAGATTATTTTCCCTCTTATCGCCGACCCTGTTGTAAGCCAGAGTTTTGGTAACACAACCTATATTGTTAATGGTTCAACAAGTACTGAAACTATGACTAACATCCCGCAAAATTTTGGCACTACCGATTCTTGGACCGGGCACAGGGCCACTAAAGCATGGTATGGCCTTTACGGGGATCTTAACACTACTACAGATAAACGTGCGCTTTTCTGGAGGACAGGCCATAACTATGAAATGAACGATTATAAAGCGTGGGCCGACGGCTATCCTTCAACCAAGTTCAGGAATACTAACTTTTCCGGGACTTCGACAGCTACAAGTTTTTCAGGTACTGACTTCCCGCTGTTCAGGCTGGCTGACGCTTACCTGATGTATGCAGAATGTGTACTCAGGGGTGCAACAGGCGGGTCCCAAGGACAGGCGCTAACGTATGTGAACCAAATACGCACAAGGGCTAATGCTTCGACTATAGCTGCCAGCGAATTGACGCTTGATTTCATACTTGACGAAAGGGCAAGGGAACTAAACCTTGAAGGACACCGCCGTACAGATCTTATCCGTTTCGGCAAATTTACCGGATCTTCTTACCTGTGGCCATGGAAAGGCGGCGCCCAAAATGGTGTTTCTATTCCATCTACATATAACTTGTTCCCGGTTCCACAAAGTGCCCTTCAGGCAAACCCTAACTTAACACAAAACCCAGGCTTTTAATTAAAACTATATATCATGAAAAAAAAATTAAACTTAACTTTTATAACATTACTATTTTTGACAGTAATGTCATGCTCAGACGATGATAATACTGTAGCATCGCCTTCAAATGCACCACAGCTCATTGCTCCTGAAAACAACACATCAATTGTGCTTGACCCCGAATTCGCTTCGAATCCGGCTATTACATTTGTATGGAACCACGCAGGCTATAATGTAGCAACAGAAATTGACTATAAAGTAGAAGTAGCCACCGCAGGTAGTAACTTTGCAGAACCTACTCAGGCCGGCGCTACAACAAGTAACCGCTTCCTTGTGCTTTCGGTAGCAGACCTCAACGCAGCAGCACTCGAAGCTGGTTTAACTCCTTTTGAAGCAGGCAACCTTAATGTAAGGGTAACTGCAACACTTGGCGACAATGCTGACATGCCAATGATATCTAATGTAATTACAATAAGTGTTACACCGTACACTACTGAAAACCCGAAATTATACATCAGGGGCAACTTCCTTAGTGACAGCGGCTACGGGCCCAACTGGGGTGACAATACAAACCCTCCTTTCATTGCCGGTGATGGTTTCGGTTCACCATCGTATGAAGGCTTTATTTACATGAATAACCCTAACCCTGAATTCAAACTTATACCTAATGCTGTAAATTTTGAAGGAGATTATGGTGATGCCAATGCCAGCGGAAATAGTGGAAACTTAATTCAGGAAGGTGAAAGTAACATTAAAGTTTCCGGTGCCGGTTATTACCTCGTGAGAGCGAATACTGACGCGCTTACGTATAATGTAATTCCAACAGAGTGGGGTATTGTTGGTAATGCAACTCCTGGCGGATGGGGCAACAGCACACCTATGACATATGACCCTGCTACCAAAAAATGGAGCGTTACCCTTATGCTTACCGCTCAGGCTGCGCCGGATAATGGCTTCAAATTCAGGGCTAACAACCAGTGGACATATAATTTTGGCGATAATGTATTAAATGATCCGGAGAGGAAACTCAGGTATGATGGCGTTAACATTGGTGTGGCTACTACAGGTATGTACACAGTGACCCTTGACCTTAGTAATCCGCGTAACTACAGTTATACAATTACACCACAATAAAAAAAATGAAAGGGTTGTGAACATTATCACAACCCTTTTTAAAGTTTAAATATTATGAAAAAAATCACATGTTTATTTATATTCCTTTGTAATTATCTATTGTTTGCGCAACAGCAGACAATTACTTATTCCGTTTCACCGGCTACTTTTGAGGAAACCCAGCCTATTACTATCACCATTAATGGTAACAGCATTAATGAAAGTACGTGGGGCGTTACCGGCAATGCGCTATACCTTTGGGGATGGTCTTTTGACCAAAATTTTGCCAATATTCAGGATTGCCCTACCAACGGCACCTGGACAAATTCTAACGAAGCTAACAGGCTCAATTATAATTCAGGTAATGATACATATACCATTACATTTGTGCCTACAACTTTTTATAACCGCACAGGTATCGGCCGGATTGGCTTTCTTGTAAAGGCTAAAAACGGTACCGGAGATAAAAAATCGCAGGACATACTCGTCAATGTAGGATTATTCCAGGTAAACCTTACGGCCCCTGCACAAAATAGTACCACTATCCTGAATTCAGGAGGAAACCTCGCAATCACGGCAACTAATACAGGGGGGCCGGCAAATTATAACCTGTTTGCTAATGGTACAAGTATTAATACCGCAGCAAATACATCAAGCTATTCTTTTACGAACACTAATATAACTGTAAATACAAATTACAGCCTGGTTGTTACCCAGGGGAGTAATACGCTAACCCGTAATTTTTCGGTTATTGTAAATCCGGGTACCGTAACGGCAAGCCTTCCGGCAGGCGTTGAAGACGGTATTAATTATAATAATGCTGATGCTACCCGTGCCACACTGGTACTCGATGCGCCGGGAAAAGACTATGTATATGTGGCCGGAAGCTTTAACAATTGGCAACCATCTTCGGCATTTGCCATGAGAAAAGACGCCGCCACAGGCAAATTCTGGCTTGAGCTTACAGGCCTTACCCCAGGCCAGGTATATACCTACCAATACTGGGTAGTAGACCAGACACCTTTTACTAACTCACCAGCTTTGGTAAAGACCGCAGACCCTTACTCAACACTGGTGCTTTCACCTTTCGATGATCCGTTTATCCCGGCTTCAACGTATCCTAACCTGCCTGCTTACCCTGCGGGCCAGGAACGCGAAGTAACAGTACTGCAAACAGGACAGACTCCTTACAACTGGCAGGTAACCAACTTCCAAAAACCAAAAAAGGAAGATCTCGTCATTTATGAAGCACTGGTAAGGGATTTTGATGCTGACCGTAACTATCAGGATCTTATTGATAAAATAGACTATTTTAAGAACCTTAAGGTGAACGCGATACAGCTGATGCCTGTAATGGAATTTGAAGGAAATGAAAGCTGGGGCTACAATACTTCTTTCCATTTAGCCCTGGACAAGTTCTACGGTACTTCTGCTAAATTCAAAGAGTTTGTTGACCTGTGCCACCAAAATGGCATTGCTGTTATACTTGACGTAGCGCTTAACCATGCTTTCGGCAGGAATCCAATGGTACGTATGTGGATGACTGACCCTGACAACGACGGATGGGGCGATCCTAATGCCGAAAACCCTTATTTTAATACAGTGGCGAGGCACAGCTACAGCGTAGGTTCCGATTTTAACCATCAGCAGGCAAGGACGAAAAATTATGTAAAAAGGGTAATCAAGCACTGGATACAGGAATATAAAATAGATGGTTTCCGCTGGGATCTTACCAAAGGGTTTACCCAAAACTGTACCGCGGGTAATGATGCCTGTACGAATGCATACCAGCAGGACAGGGTTGATGTATTACGTGAATATGCTGACTATTCCTGGAGCCTTGATGGTGACCACTACGTAATTTTTGAACACCTTGGTATAGACTCTGAAGAACAACAGTGGGCTAATTACAGGACCAATGAAGGTAAAGGTATAATGCTTTGGGGTAAAATGACCAACGAGTACAACGAACTAACAATGGGCTTTACCGCAAATTTTAACCGTGTAGGGCATGCAAGCAGGGGTTTTAATGCACCAAGGCTTATCGGTTATGCGGAAAGCCATGACGAGGAACGTATAATGTACAAAAACCTGCAGTTCGGTAATAATTCAAATGCCGCGCATAACGTTAGGAACCTTGGCGTGTCCCTGTCCCGTATGCCGGCGCTTGCAGCAATACTCATCCCTATTCCAGGCCCTAAGATGGTATGGCACTTTGGCCCCCTCGGATGGGAAAAATCACTCTTCACATGCAACAATGGCACTGTAAACCTTGAAAGTGATGCTACTCCGGGAGATTGTAAACTTGATACCAAGCCACAGCCACAGTGGACTGAAAACTGGCTTGCCAATACACAGCGTTTACAGATTTATAATACCTATGCGAAACTGATTGACCTGAAAAAGAATGAGCCGGTTTTTGAAGGTGATTATGCCATAAACTCTGGTACATTACTGCCGCGTGTCTATATATTCAACAACAGCCTTCCGGCATCACAACTTAAAAACGTAGTAATACTGGCTAACTTTAATGTAACAGCACAGAATATTACTCCAGATTTCCCATATACAGGTATGTGGTATAACCTTATGGATAATACAACATTCAGTGTTACCAGCACCACAGCGCCAATAAACCTGCAGCCGGGTGAGTTCAGGATATACGGGAACCAGGCAGCGCTTAGTACGCCTGAGGAAATATTAACTACAATGCCGGTGCTGTATCCTAACCCCGCATCGGAAATGTTTGCGGTATCAGTTGCTGCCGAAAAAGTGGAAATCTATACCCTTACAGGGCAAATGGTAAAAGCATTTGGCGCAAATGCAGCTTACGCTGTATATAATGTGAGTGATCTTTCTTCCGGGTTATACCTTGTTAAGATAACTGACAGTAACAACCGCGAAAGCACGCTGAAACTTATAAGAAAATAATATTTTTGAGTTAGTTTATTAGTTAAGTACAAGGCCTCCGGAAACGGGGGCCTTTTGTTATTTATATCTTAAAATGATTTACAGTAAAAAAGCAGGGTTTTAACTTTACTGTATGAAGAAGATATTTTTGATACTGCTGGCCGCTGTGTTCTTTGCCATGTGCAAAAGCAAAAAAACGGCTGCACCTGGTGAAGTGGAAACAATAACAGAGACAGCCGCTGCCGATGTGCAGTACCGTGATGATTTCCGTGCTGCCAGCGCTGCTGAAAAAGCCGCCCTGCTGAAAGAGCTGCGGGCAGTTGATGCAGGTTATTCCGTAATAATATTTACTAAAGGTTACAAAGGTGAAAAACTGGTGGTAAGCACAGCAGGAAAAACAATTTACAGCGGTAATTTTATTTCAAACCTTAAAACCGGCATAGCAGGCAGGGTACGTATACAAAACACTGCCGATACACGGGTGTTTGATGACTTTACTAAGAATGAAGCTGTAATAAGCGCTGAAGAAGCTGCAAAGCATAAATTCATTTACCTGATGAAAGATACAAGCCGCAAAGGCAACCCCTTCATGATTACCTATAGTAATACCCTCAGGCCTTTGAAGTAGTTGGCTTTTCACATACCTGCAAAGTGCCGTGGTAATTTCTATCGATATATCTTTGTCTGAACTTCACCATAAAATTATCCTGAAAAGGAATAATTTTTCTACTTGTTTGAATTTCCAATAAATAGTTATACTTTTGCACTCCCTTTATTGGGGATGGAATGTTTAATTAAAATAATTTATTGTGAACACATTAAGCTACAAGACAGTTTCAGCCAACAAAGCTACTGCTGACAAACAGTGGGTTGTTGTAGATGCTGAAGGTCATAATTTGGGCCGTTTTGCTTCAAAAGTTGCGATGCTTTTAAGGGGCAAATACAAGCCGAATTATACACCGCACGTGGACTGTGGTGATAACGTGATTGTTATCAACGCAGAAAAAATCAACCTTACAGGTAACAAGCTGGAGGATAAAACCTACATACGCCACACAGGCTACCCTGGAGGACAAAGGACTTTGTCTGCTAAGAACGTAATGGCTAAGAACCCTGCCATTTTAGTAGAAAAAGCTGTAAAAGGAATGCTGCCTAAGAACAAGCTGGGCGCTGAGCTATTCCGCAATTTAAATGTATATACAGGTGCTGAGCACAAGCATGCTGCGCAGTCGCCTAAAACCGTTAATTTAAACGATCTTAAGTAATGGCAACTATCCACAAAATTGGTAGAAGAAAAACCGCTGTTGCCCGTGTTTACCTTACAGAAGGTACCGGTAAAATCACGGTTAACAAAAGAGATTTAGAAACTTACTTCCCTACTGCCACATTACAGTACAAAGTGCGCCAGCCGCTTGCTATGACAAACAGCGTAGAAAACTTTGACGTAAAAGTGAATGTATACGGAGGTGGTATTACAGGACAGGCTGAAGCTGTACGTATGGCCATTGCCCGCGCTATGTGCGAGGTTGATGCCGAAAACAGGGGCATCCTTAAACCTGAAGGATTATTAACAAGGGACCCACGTATGGTGGAGCGTAAGAAATTCGGCCAGAAGAAAGCCCGTAAGAGATTCCAGTTCTCTAAGCGTTAATATCCTGTTGGCTGCCTTATTCAAAGGGCGGCACCGTTCATTATTATTTATTGAATTTAAAAAACCCAAGTTGTTGTTGCCCCGTTGAGGCGGGGGTTAGTTTAGCATCTAAATGGGCAGGGCCGGGAAACCGCCACCTGAACATTGCTTACTCAACAGAACGTAAACTATTACAAAAATGGCAAATAAAGTAGACGTTAAAGAATTACTGGAAGCTGGTGTTCATTTTGGGCACATGACCAGGAAATGGGATCCTAACATGGCTCCTTACATCTATATGGAGCGCAATGGCATCCATATCATAAACCTTTACAAAACTGCAGCAAAAATTGAAGAGGCTAACGATGCCCTTAAAAAAATTGCTGCTTCAGGCAGAAAAATATTATTTGTTGCCACTAAAAAACAAGCTAAAGATATCGTTGCTGAAAAAGCTACCGCGGCTAACATGCCTTACATTACCGAAAGGTGGCCGGGCGGTATGCTTACCAACTTCGTTACTATCCGTAAAGCCGTTAAGAAAATGGCTTCTATTGATAAAATGAAGAAAGACGGTACATTTAATACGCTTTCAAAGAAGGAGCGCCTTCAGGTTGACCGCCTTCGTGCCAAGCTTGAGAAAAACCTTGGTTCTATTGCCGACATGACAAGGCTTCCTGCCGCATTGTTCGTAGTAGACATCAAGGCTGAACACATCGCAGTAAAAGAAGCTCAAAAATTAAACATTCCGGTTTTCGCAATGGTTGACACCAACTCTGACCCCCGTCAGGTTGACTATGTTATCCCTGCAAATGATGATGCTTCTAAATCAATAGAAAAAATCCTTTCTTTAGTAACAGGCGCTATTGTTGAAGGCCTTGCTGACAGGAAATCTGACAAGGAAGACCTTCCTGAAGCTCCTGCACAGGAAACAGCTCCTGTACAGGCTGAGGCTGAAACTCCTGCTACCGAAGAATAATTAACATTACAGTAAAGCCGTTGTGCTGATGGATGTTTACTTTTGTAGCATTATCAGTATAACGGCTTTTATCTTTAACCTTAAAATACTTTTCTAAAAATGGCAAACATAACTGCTGCAGACGTAAATAAATTAAGACAAATTACAGGTGCCGGTATGATGGACTGTAAAAAAGCGCTTGTTGAAGCCGAAGGTGATTTTGACAAGGCAATTGAGATACTTCGTAAAAAAGGTCAAAAAGTGGCTGCCAACAGGGCTGACCGCGAGTCAAGCGAAGGTGCTGTAATTGCTGTTGTAAACGCTGATAAAACCGCCGGTGTTGTTATATCGCTAAACTGCGAAACTGACTTTGTTGCTAAAAATGAGTCTTTCGTTAAGCTGGCTAACGACCTTGCCCAGTTGGCACTTAACTATACTACTAAAGAAGAGTTTCTTGCTGCTCCTTTTAACGGTATTACTGTAGAAGAGAAACTTACTGAGCAGACAGGTGTTATCGGTGAGAAAATTGAGATAGGCTCTTTCGAAAGGATTGAAGGCGCTTTAGTGGGTTCATACATCCACGCGGGTAACCGTATTGCTACCCTTGTAAGCCTTTCAGGCGCTGCTGAAGGCGCTGAGGAAGCCGCACGCAACGTAGCGATGCAGGCTGCTGCTATGGTACCGCTTGCCCTTAATGAGGAAGGCGTTGATGCTGCTGTTATTGAAAAAGAAATAGAAATTGCCAAAGACCAGCTTCGCCAGGAAGGCAAGCCTGAAGCGATGCTTGACAACATTGCAAAAGGTAAGCTTGGCCGTTTCTTTAAAGATAACACGCTTGTAAACCAGGATTACATTAAAGACAGCAAACTTAGCGTAAGCGAGTATGTTAAGTCGGTTGATGCTTCACTAACTGTTACAGGCTTTAAAAGGGTTGCACTTGCATAAGGATTAACTCTTAGTATTAAATAAAAGAACCCGCGCCGGAAGGCTGCGGGTTCTTTTATTAAATTATTTAAAAATATGATACGTATTATCCTGATATTAAAACCTCAACTTTGTGACAGGTAAATCACGTTGAATAGATACATTTATAAAAAAACTTCTGAATGAAATCAGGGTACTATGTAATTTTTAAAAGCTCAGAGTATCTACTGCTATTTTGATCCCTGTGGAACTTCATTTTCACCATTTTAAGAAATTGTTTAGCGTCTTCCTTATCGTACTCACGGACTGGAATATGGATATTAATATCATTGTAATTGAAACAAAAACTGTAATAGTATTTTCTATATAAAATAGCAAATAAAAATAATACTATTCCTGCTAGTAATGGCGTTGTTAAAACCATTATATTTTGATTCTTAAAGTATAAAAAAGAAGCTAAAAAAAAGAAAAAAAAAGACGCTGCCGCAAAACGCAAATTGTAGGAAAAGGTTCGTCTTTTTACAAGCCGGAAACTCCTTACACTCTTCAGACAAAAAGGTTTTTTGTTTTTGAACGCATTAATGTAAATGCGGTCATTGAACACAAATCCAATTGTATTATAAAAATCGGGGGCTCCTGAAGGCCCTATATGAAGTTCGTGGCTTACCATATTTTTTAATTTCAGATTAGTTTTATCAAAAATATAGATCACGACTTAGAAATATATTCTAAAAATTAAACCGTTATGCTAAAACCTGACATTTTTATTTAAGAAATAGGATAAATTTCTTAAAACCGTGGAAATTACTTAAACTATACCAACAACTTCAGGGGCGGATACAGGCTGGTATTATTCCAAATCGTGAAAGATGACACGGCTCGTAGTGTCAGCATCCCGGACAACCTCAAAATGCCCCTGTAGCTGGCTGACTAATATTTGTATCAGTTGAAGGCCAAATGATTTGTTCCTGAATTGCTGGATACTATAACCAATCCCGTTGTCTTTGAGTTCAAGCATATATTTAGCTGGCGCAATTTGTCTTAAACGGATCCAGATTGTGGGAGAGTCTTTAATTGTTTTAAAAGCATGTTTAAAAGCATTGGTAAGAAGTTCATTCACAATAAGCCCCATGGAAATAGAAGTAGATAAATGGAAATTGACGTGAGGCTCTATATCATACTGAATATTTATATTAGATTCTTCTGAGTGATAGCTGTCTTTCACCGTGTTCGTCAAAATTTCGAGGTATGAGGCGAAATCTACACTTGAAAGTGAATCACTTTTGTATAAAATTTCATGAATAATAGACATTGATGTGATGCGGTTCTGAGCCTTTTGGATAAATTCATCAATAGAGTCAAAATTTCCTTTCCGGGCCTGTATGCTTAAAATACTGATTACCAACTGCAAATTATTTTTAACGCGATGGTGGATTTCTTTTAGCAGAATTTCTTTTTCTGTTAAGGAATCAAGCAGTTTATTTCTTGATTTCTCCAACTGCAGGTTTTTTTCATTCAATTCCTGTGTTTTTTCTAAAACTTTTTTTTGAAAAAAAAGTGCCTTCTTTTTATTGATTTTCAAACCAATTTTGAAGGAAACAAACAAAATCAAAAGAAGTAATAAAAATATGCCAACCCAAAACCAAGGCAGTTCATAAAATTTAGGCTCGAAGTAAAATGTTATTTTTTTATATACATCTGCTTTGGAGGATACTCCTTTGGTATGGATACGAATTATTAAATGTTTACCGCCAGAACCCGGCCTAGAAAACTGTATTTGTTTATTTTCTGCTTTATTCCACACCTCTTTTCCATCCAGTTTGTAGCTAACTGCCAGATTTACCTGATTCTCATGATACGCATAATCAAAATTTAAAATGATTTGATCAGCATTTTTTGAAATATAGTAACTATCGTTTTTAGGGGAAATAAGTTTATCTTCCGATCTAACAGCCGTAACAATGATTTCCTTATCAAATGGATTTGCCCTGATTTGTCCCGGATAAAACCATACAAAACCATTCATGCCGGGAAATCCGATGATTTTCTTATTCATGTTTACCGATGGGGATGTTGACCCTCCGTTAAATTCATTGGTCAGCAACCCGTCATCAACTGTAAACCGAAAAAACTCATTTGTTTTTCCTTGTAAAGTAGTAGTTATTACCCTGCTTTTATAGGCCATGAACAAGCCCTCATTACTACTAACCCAAATTCTACCCAGAGAATCTTCTTCTACACTATGCGAAGACACGAAATAATCTGGTTTTGAAACATGCACATGATAAGGCTTTAACTTTTTTAAAAGATACAGGCCGTTTCCATAGGTGCATACCCAAAATTTTTCATTATCTATCCTGATAAGATTTCTGACATAAACATTACCTAATCCCTGAACTGAACTAATTTTTTTTTGTTCTGGAGAATAGATATAAATCCCTTTTGTACCTGTAAAAAATAAGTCATTATTAAAACTATAAATACCCGTAATACTTTCATTTTTGAAGTAATTGGTAGCAAAATCATCTCTTTTCAAAGATTCATTTTCTATATAATTTACGCTGTTCAATAAATCGGTTTTACAAATCCAGACTCTGTCTTTGTGATGGCAAGAAGCTGTATAGCTCACAAAATCTATTAACTTATTCGTCTTAAATAGTTTATCACTAGAGTTCAAAATATTTATAAAACTCCCGAAATGCTGAATATAGTAACTATTGTTGAGTGGAAGTATAAAACTATTATTTGTACTTTTTAGTTTATATTCTATCAGTTTATGATTTTTAAAGTTAAAACTCCATCCGCAGTTACTATAAATTTCGTCATCGTTAATTTTTTTTACATTATAATTGATATCTTTTGTATAATCATCAAAAAAAATGTGATTAAATGGCGTGGGCTTTACAATCAATACATGGCCCTTGAGGCTAACGAGAACATAAAACCCATATTTTTGATTATAATGTATTCGAATAATATTTTGCTCGGGCATATCGAATAAAAAAGTAGAAGTAATACGATTATTTTCATAGTTGAGCTTATATAAGCTATTTTGTAGTATAAAATAATAAGCATTTTGATTGTCGATAAAAAAAAGATTCTTTACAGATGTATATTTTCCTGCCTGAAATAGAAATTTTTTAAATGCTGAATCTACTGCATTAAAAATCATCTTACCTTTTTTGTGAATGATATATATGTTTTTTTTATCAATAAAAAATAAATTGTTATTAAACTGAATCAAAGGAATTGAACTTTCCAATGGTGTAATAGAGGGAATAGTATAATTTTTTTTATCAATCTGNGTAGTACTTCCGTACTGATTGGCAGCTGCATCAAATTTAAGTTCATAACCTGTAGCAGGTATGCTTATAGCCGGAGATATGAACCAGTCATTCCTTGTAGCCTGCCAGATATTGATTGTTGGGGCCCCGGTAGTGCCTACATTGGCAAATCCATCATTATACCATGAGTTAAAAGCAGCAAAATTAGCAGGTCCGGTAGTTGTGTTACCACCTGTACCTCTCGACCAGCATTCCGGGGTTGCTGCTGTAAAGTCTTCCAGTAGCGGAGCTGTGAGTGAATTACAGGTTGAGAAAGATGATGTAGTACATCCTGTAGCGGCACCTGTAGCATTATATGGAGTTACAGTCACATAATAAGTAGTACCAGACAAAAGAAAACCAAGATTATAAGATGTTACATTGCCTACATCAACATTATTTAAGATTTGAGAGCCCGTAGGTGTAGTTCCGATTGTTAGCCTATAGCCCGTAGGGAATCCTGTAGCACCACCCCATGTTATAAGTGATGATTGTACGTTTTGTGCACCATCAGCAGGTATTGTAAGGCTGGTACATTCCGGAGCAATATTTTGCGTTTCTGTAACTTCAAAATTATCTACAAAAAAGTCTATAGAAGCAGCCCCGTTAGCTGTTCCTTCAAATCCTCGGAATGCTATCCTGATATTTTGTCCTGAGTAAGCTGCAAGGCTTGCGTTATATGCAATTCCGGCAGCAGGAGGCACGTTTGTATTGTTGAATAGTAACAGTTGTTGCCATGTTGTTGTACCTTCAACCTGTACCAGTACCTGTACAAAATCATCAGCCTCCCATGGCGTTGTTGGCGTTCCGGTGCCAAATGCCTGTGTTGCAGCGGCATTAAAACGTAGTTCATAACCATTAGTTGGGATACTGATAGCTGGTGAAATAACCCATGCATTTTTTGAAGCGCCATCTATATTTATTCTTAAGGATCCGGTTGTACCCACATTAGCGTAACCGTCAGCTACCCATGTATTTGTTGTTACCTGGCTGGTTGGTCCTGTAGCAGGATCTCCGCCATTCCCTCTTGTCCAGCATTCAGGGCTTGCTACATCAAAAGGTTCAAGAAGTGGGACAGAAAGTGCGCCGCAGGTACTAAAAGTAGAAGTTAAACAGCCTGTGGCGTTACCTGAAGCATTATAAGGGATAACCGTTACATAATAAGTCGTTCCGGATAGTAACGCGCCGATATTATAAGTAGTGGTATTTCCAACATCAAAATTATTTAATATCTGAGTGCCTGTAGGTGTAGTGCCAACAGTTAAGCGATAGCCTGTTGGCGAACCTGTTGCGCCTGCCCATGTAATTAATGATGATACTACATTTTGTGCGCCGTCTGTGGGTGTTGTCACAGATGTACAGTTTGGCGCTGTTGATGGTACAGGACTAATTTCAAAGTTATCAATTGAGAAATCAATATCCGCAACCCCGTCCTGTGTTCCCTCAAAAGCACGGAAAGCTACTTTGATGGTTTGTCCTGAGTAAGCTGAAAGAGGTATTATGTAGGGCGTACCTGAAGCTGAAGGTTGGTTGTTACTATTAAATATATAAACTTCCTGCCATGCAGTTGTACCTTCAACTTGTACTAATACTTGTATAAAGTCATCCAGTTCCCAAGGTGTAGTAGGTGCTGTTGTAGCAGCAAACTGTGTTGCCGCTGCGTCAAACCTTAGTTCATATCCATTAGTGGGTATTGCAATCGCCGGGCTTATAAACCAGTCATTCCTTATTGCCTGGTAGATATTATTTTTTATGGCCCCGGTTGTTCCGTTATTTGCAAACCCGTCAGCTACCCATGTATTGGTTGCCACAAAATTAGCAGGCCCTGTAGCTGGCGTGCCGCCTGTTCCCCTTGTCCAGCATGTAGGGTTAGCTACATCAAAAACTTCAAGGAAAGGTACAGTTCCAGCGCTACAGGTTGAAAAAGATGTAGAAACACATCCTGTAGCTTCACCGTTAGCATTATATGGTTTTATGGTAACATAATAGGTTGTCCCTGAAAGCAGTGAACCTAAATTATAGGTTGTAACGTTGCCAACATCTACATTGTTGAGTATTTGTGTGCCTGTAGGCGTTGTGCCAATAGTTAGGCGGTAGCCTGTTGGCAGGCCGCCCTGGTCAGCCCATGTAAGGACAGGTGATGTTACGTTTTGTGCTCCGTCAGCAGGGCTTGATAATGTAGTACACGCCGGTGGAGTTGTACTTGGCTGTGTTGCAGAAATATTATCAATGTAAACATAGTAGTCACCTGACGTACCGAAGTTACACCTCCAACGTATGCGTACATTAGATCCTGCGGGTACTTCTGCACCAGGAACAACATAAGTAACAGTCGCACATGTGTTGGCTACAACGTGATTACTGTTGTTAATTACTCCGGCCGAAACTCCCCAAGAGTCACCTCCATCCAGAGAAATTTCTGTCGTAATAGTTCCGTTATAAGGATTTGTTGCTACTGTAGGGGCGGACCAGTTAACAATTTTATAATCAAAAGAAATTGTAAGGTCTGACCCGTTTGAAACCTGTGTAGGCGTAGTCAGTGAACTTTCAGTAAGAAAATCGTAGATATTAACGCGCCACGAGGCACTGGCGCAAGCCTGTGTGGTACTTAAAAAACCAGCGGGGCTTGTCCAGCCCGTGGGCAGGGTTGTTGTTGGGAAGTTTTGCACAATGCCCACCTGTGCAAAACCAAGGCAGGATATTAATAACCCGGCCAGGGAAAGCGTAATTTTTTTCATAATTAAGATTTAGTTTAAGTATCCACGCAAATTAATGAAAAAAAATATACTGTTAATGAAATATTAAATATTTTTTATTATTCAATTATCATTTTGGCATCNTTTTTATTATATCTTTGTCAAGTACACTGTACATAAGGGTTGATTTTGAAATAATTATGTTTTGCAACACAAATTTCGTCAACCCTTTTTTATTTAACAAATAAGTTTAAACCACTTCAATATATAACACTTCTGTTTTGTTTTCTTTCACACTCGTAAATAAAGCATATGCCAATGGGCAAAGAACAAGAAGTACAAGCCACAAATCTACTTTTGACCGGTATATTTTCATAAAGCTATCCTTTTCTTCATTTCTTCAACAATATTATAAGCAGCAGGGCAAATAGCAACATTTTTCAGGGTTAGCGAAGCTATCTGCTGAAATTTTTTCCTGTCAGTGTGCGGAAATTCGCGGCAGGCCTTAGGGCGTACATCATATATCATGCAATAATTTTCACTATCTAAAAATGTGCAGGGTACGCTTTGCAATACATAGTCATTGTCTTCATCAATGCGAAGATACCGCTCAATAAACTGCTGTGGCTTAAGCCTCAGGTGCTTGGCTATCCGTTCAATATCGGCAAGGGTAAACAGGGGGCCGGTTGTTTTGCAGCAGTTGGCACACGCAAGGCAGTCCGTACGCTTAAACTCACTGTCATGCAGCTCCTGCATTACATAATCAAGGTTCTTTGGGGCTTTCTTTTTAAGCTTGTCAAAAAACTTCTTGTTTTCATTATGCTTATCTTTGGCTAACTTTTGAATATTACTTACAATCTGTTCCACGTTTCAGGTTTCATATTGTACCTGCAAAGGTACTAACTTTAAAACCTGGGCCTGTAACCTGAAACTAAAAATTTAATGAAAGACCTCTTCGGCAAAGCCATTCTTGATTACCAAACCAATAATGCGCCTGAAAACCTGATTACAGCAACGTCAATATCTGAAGAAGATGAAATGAGCGTGGCGTACCTGTTCCGCGATTTTAATGACATGCCGCTACTGGAACAAAAAGCAATGCAACTGGCCAGCGGACGCGTGCTTGATGTTGGCTGCGGCGCCGGAAGCCACAGCCTGTACCTGCAGAAGGAGCGGAACCTTGATGTTACTGCCATAGATATATCGGCCAATGCCACTAAAGCCTGTAAGCTAAGAGGCTTGAACGATGTACGAAATATAAATGTGATGCAACTTAAAGATGAAAAGTTCGACACTATATTACTGCTCATGAACGGCGCCGGTATGTGCGGGAGGTTAAATAAGATTACGCCCTTTTTACAAAAGCTCAAGTCGCTGCTTAATGAAAGGGGGCAGATATTGCTTGATTCTTCTGATATAATATATATGTTTGATGAAGATGAAGATGGCGGCAGGTGGATACCTACCAATCAAAATTATTATGGCGAGGTGACGTTTACTATTACTTATAAAGGGGAAAAAGAAGCGTCTTTTGAGTGGATGTATGTTGACTATAACACCCTGCAGAATGCGGCACATGCCAGTGGCTTACAATGCGGACTGGTAAAGGAAGGAGAACATTATGATTACCTGGCGCGTTTAACCCCCGGCCCGCCAAAACCGGGAAGGCGGTAAA
>NZ_NOXV01000306.1 GCF_002251835.1 Flavobacterium cyanobacteriorum | reverse complement strand
ACTGTCATTAAGGCCATCATTATTAGGCGATATACCGCGCTGGATGAGGCATGAGTTTTCAGTAACATCAAACCTTGCTGTTGTTGAACAACTTGTTGTTGAGTTAAGCGGAGATATAGTTACAAAATATTCACCTAAACTTTCCGCAACAAAAGTAGGTTCTGTTCCAATTACAGTACCATTTTCGGTCCTGCTCCACGCATAAGCCACATTCCCCGGGTTATAGTTAATCTCACCAGCATCGAATACTACTGCCAAAACATACCTGTTGCCTTCACATCCGCCGCTTATGGCTACTTCTTCAGGTCTTGGTATAATAGTTACAGTAAAGCTGCTTTCATTAGTACAGCTACCATTTACAGCATATATATATATAGTCTGGTTTTGTGTTACAGAACTACCAACAGCAAGCTGGGTACCAGTCCCACCAGGGCCAGTGTAATAATTATTATTAGCGCTTAGGGGCTCCAAAGTAAACTGCTCACATCTTGTTACATTTGGTTTAATATCTGCTGTGATGGCAGGAACCACGTTTACTACGAAACTCTTCTCATCAAAACATGAGCTAATGGTAGGGGTTGTTGCGGCTGCATAAACATAAATTGTCTGGGTGGTACTTATAACCTGGCCAGCAGCCAGCATGTTTCCGCCTCCATTAGGGGCTGTATAATAATTACCAACTGACAATACAGGAAGGGTATAACCATTCGTGGCACAAACATCAATCTGAGAGTTGCCCGGCAAAGTTACTACCGGCCTCGGCACAATTGTTACTGTGAAACTGCTTTCATCGGTACAATTACCGCTAACAGCGTATATGTAAATTGTCTGGGTTTGTGTTATAGGAGTACCCACTGCGAGTTGTGTACCTGTACCGCCTGGGCCTGTATAATAACTATTATTAACACTTAGCGTACCTAAAACAAACTGTCCACATTCTGCAACATTCGGCTTAACGTCTGCTGTGATGGCAGGGAGCACATTTACTACAAAGCTCTTCTCATCAAAACATGCGCTGATGGTAGGCGTTGTTGCTGCTGCATAAATATAAATTGTCTGATTCGTGTTAATAACCTGGCCAGCAGCCAGCATATTTCCGCCTCCATTAGGGGCTGTATAATAATTACCAACCGAAAGCACTGGCAGTGTATATCCTCCTGTAGAACAAATATTGACTATAGTACCATTTGGAAGTGTTACTACCGGCTTTGGTATAATAGTTACTGTAAAGCTGCTTTCATCGGTACAGTCACCATTAGCTGTATATATATAAATAGTCTGGGTCTGTGTTACAGGAGTGCCAGCGGCAAGCAGAGTGCCTGTACCGCCCGGGCCTGTATAATAGTTGTTGTTAGCGCTTAACGGCTCTAAAATAAACTGGTCACATTCCGTAACATTTGGCTTAACATCTGCAGTGATGGCAGGAAGTACGTTTACTACAAAACTCTTCTCATCAAAACACGCATTGATAGTTGGTACAACTGTGGTTGCGTATACGTAGATAGTTTGCGTAGTATTGATTACTTGTCCGGCTGAAAGCATATTTCCTCCACCGTTCGGGGCATCATAATAATTACCAACTAATAGTGTAGGCAAGATATATCCTACTGTTGCGCAAATGTTAACTACAGGCCCGTCAGGCAGTGTTACCACCGGCTGGTCATAAACAGTTACAACAAAGTCGCTTTCGTTGCTACAACCCGGTACAGCGCCCTGAATATTAATATAGATAGTCTGTGTTGACTCAATCACTGTACCCGGGGTAAGCTGAGTACCTGTGGCGTTTGGCCCTGTGAAGTAGTTGTTTCCGGGATCAAGTGCAGGAAGCACGTAAGATTCACACACGGCAACATCTGGCAGTTGCTGAGGGAAAGGTGTAGTAATTACGGTTACTGCCACAGAGCGTACCGCAGAACATCCCCCGTTATTGACTGTAACCTGGTAAGTACCCGATGCTGAAGCTGTTATAGTATTTCCAGTATCCGGAAGCGGGTTCCCATCCAGTGTCCATGTATAGGTAATTCCGGGGGCATTTACATTAAAGTTGGCATTTGAGATTGCAATAGGCGCGGACGAACCCTGGCAAAGAGTGAAATTGCCCGGTAGGTCAAAAAGAGGCCCCTGCTGAATATTAATATCAAATGAATCAGTTACAAAGCAGGTCCTACCGTTTAACTGTACCCTGACATATAGGGTCTTGTTTACATTACTTACATACGATGTTGGCAACTGGTCGGCAGTATTTCCGGCTGTTGCCTGGGCTTCCGTTTCATAGAAGGTAAACGTGTAATCCTGAGGGTTAGGGAGCGCATTTGCTACGCCTTCCAGAAGGTTAAATGTTGCATTATCACCAGGATTTGCCACACATCTTGTAACAGTATTTGTCTGGGTTAAAATGATTGGCGCTACCGGAGTAATAGTAACATTACTTTCTATAACTGCAGGCGTAATGCCGCAACCCGTATATGTAGCACGTGCCTTCATATTAGTAACACCATTAACACATACTTCGATTGCCGGATTGCTGCTATAGAAAACACCATCTTTTAACCATTCAAACTGAACATTAGAAGGGCCATTTGGTGTAAACCTGTAAGCTTCTTCAATAGCGGTCCAGTTACCGGTGTTCCGGTTTGGTGGTGTAAAGGCAACTGTACCCGCAGCATTTTGTATACCAATTAAACCGCGGCCACCGTTCCATGTTGTACACGGAACACGCCTTTTTACATATACCTCAACAATATTGGTAATTTCATAGAATACTACCTGTGTTGTCTGAGGGCCTACCGTAGGGTTGTCATTACAACCGCCGCCAAATTGTGCAATTTCTGAAAAGTTAACCACAAATGCGCGACAAGGATAAGTGCCAAGTATCTGATAATTTATAGACGGTACCGCAAAGTTATTTTGAATACTCGGGTCTATATCCTGATAAACACCATAAATAGCTTTTCTGATAGGGAAGCCGGTATTAGGTATAGTTGTATTGTAGCTCCACGGGCAAGCATCAGCGGTACCAAAATTTGTACCAAAAGTTACCACTCCGTTAGAGCCTACCTGTACAGTCGTTTGCTTTTCGCCAAAGAAACAGAAATTGAAGTCAGCAGGTAGCGTAAAAGGAGGCGCCCACCTGTCATCCTGTGTTATATCCATTTGAATACCTCCCGTAAATGGAAACTGTGGCGTATAAGCTATTGTCTCAACATTATAAGATGTTGTATTACCAGTTTGCAGGTATTGTGCCGTAAGGTCAACGCAGGCGTCTTCTCCAGGGCATATACTTAAATCCTGTCCCGGGTTAATTACCTGAAGATCCTGGTCAAACAAGTCAACCCTGGCACAAGCCGGAGGGAAGAAAACAGAGAATTGTGACGGGCCTGCCCAAAATCCTTTATCGTTAGGGCCGCAAACAGGCCTTACATAATATTCATAAATGACACCCGGAGGTAAAGTAACAGCATAGCTGGGGGTATTATTTACCGTAACTGTTGGAGGTGTAGTGTCACTTGGTGGCCCGTTAGTTTCTGGCTGTATTATAACTTCCCACTGGGTTTCAGTACCTCCCGGTGTCCAGGTTAGCAATACTTCGCCTACGTTTGCCGTGCCGGTACTTTGAAGGTTGGTAACCGCAGGGCAGGTAATTACCCTGAAATTGATATTGTCTACCGCAGCAGGAGGGTTATTGCCTCCGGTGCCGTCATTTCTCCATTCGAATATAAGTCTGCGTGTCTGGCCTACATATTGTGATTCATTGAACACAAACACCTCATTCTTCCATACCGCACTATTGCTAAATTCACCACCAATCCTTCTCCTGTCCGTGCCGGCGGCTATCTGCGTGCCGGGTGTGGGGTTAAAGGTTGATGGAACAAGCCATACCCTCAGCCTGTCAGTAGCTCCTTCACCTATGGCACGCCAGTCAAAAGAAAGGCCTACCTGCGTAGTTCCAGTAGGAATTGTAATATCCCTGTAAATGTGAGTTACTGAAGAGGCCGTATTGGTGTAAGTATTTGTTACACCATTATTATTAGACACATACAATGATGTTGTAGGGCTGTTGCTTATTGCAGAACCTACTACCCACTTATTTGCCTGGGTGCCGTTTACTGCTGTCCAGCCTATGCTGCCTTCTATATTATCAACATAAGGAAGTGTAGTAGGCACCTGCGGCAGTCCTATTGGTAAAGGCCCTGTCCATACGCCCGCGTCGCCGGGGCCACAATTACTGCGAACCCAGAAATAGAAGTTCGTTGAACCGGCAGGAATTTCATCATCAAGTGTTACTGTTGTAGCGTTAACGTTGCCTGTTGGCGTGGTTGTAGCGCCCGGAACGTTTGATATATTCGTAGAAATATAAAAATCATAAGTAGGGGTTACTGAAGCAGGGGCTATCCAGTTAACCACTGCGCTTGTAGGGGTTACCGTACCCAGTGTAAGGTCTGATAAAGCCGGCGAAGGACACGTAATAACTGCTACATTTATATTGTCGACTGCCGCAGGCTGCTGTTGGCCTCCTGCGCCATCGTTCCTCCATTCAAACACAAGCCTCCTTACCTGTCCGGCAAGCGTGCCAACATTCGGGAGAATTACAAAGGTGTTCTGCCATTGGTTGTTGCCGCTGTAATCTGTATTGCCTACCCGTATGTTTGTTGCACTGGCAGCTATCTGCGTACCCGCTGTAGGGGTAAATGTACCCGGCACGAGGTATACCCTTAGCCTGTCTGCAGTACCTTCACCAAGCGCACGCCAGTCAAATGATATGCTTAGCTGCTCCAAGGGGCCGGCAGGAATTTGTATATCCCGGTAGGCATGTACCACAGAAGCTGATGTAATGCTATAATTGTGTGCGGCACCGTTATCTGAAATATATAAGGACTGCGTGCCACCGTTATTAACAGCGCTACTGATTATCCATTTGTTGGTCTGGGTCCCGTTAACCAGTGTCCACTGCGGGTTGGTTTCAAAACCATCCTGGTAAGTAAGTGTAGCCGGCACCTGTAGTGTAGTGAAGCTTATCGGGCCTACCCAAAAACTGGTACCGTTCACTGTGCCACAATTACTTCTTACCCAGAAAAAGTATGTAGTTGAAGGTAATAAATTTTGTAATGTAAACCCAGCAGTATCTACGTTGCCGGTTGGTGGGGTAGTGTCTGTAGGCGGAGTATTTGTGGTTGACCTGAAATAATCATAGGACGATGCTCCCGGAGCAGGGGCCGTCCACACTATGCCCGCCTGTGAAGCAGTCACACTTCCAGGAGTAACAGCAAGACCTGTAGGCACACTACAGGTAATAACTTTAAGGTTTATATTATCAATAGCAGCTGGCGGCTGTGTGCCTAAAGTACCATTATTACGCCACTCAATTATAATCCTCCTTGTCTGACCTGCGGTAAATGCTGAAGCGTCAATTGTAAAAGTTGACGTTGTCCAGTTATTGTTAAGGTTAAATGAAGGGCCTATCTGCACCCTGCCTGCAGCAGCAGTTATTTGTGCTCCCGGCGTTGGGTTAAAAGTAGCCGGAACCGACCATACCCTGAAGTAATCATTGGTTGGCCCTTCACCTGCCGACCTCCAGTCAAACGAAAGGCTGAGCTGGAAAGGGTTTGCAGGAACTATATAGTCCCTGTAAGCATGTACTGTTGATGTAGCTGTGAGGGTGTAAGCATTACTGGCACCATTATCGTTAGATATGTATAATGACCTGTTGCCCCCGTTGTTTACCGCAGGACCTATAACCCATTTATTGGTTTGGGTACCATTGCTTAATGACCATCCGGTTACCGGGTTTTCAAATCCTTCTGAATAGTCAAGGTTAACCGGGATTTGTGTTGTGGTAAAAGTATAGGGGCCTGCCCAGGGGCTGAATGTGCCGTTACCGCAGTCTGCCCTTACAAAATATTCATAATTGGTAGCCTGGTCAAGCGCTCCGGCGGGCCAGTTCGTATTTGAGTTTGCTACATTTATTTGAGAAGTAGTTGTTGGTATGCCTGTACCCGCAGGCTGAACTACATATTGCCATGAAGTTGCGCCGCTTGGGTTGGTCCATGACAGGTCTGCCGAATCAAAATCAACATTAGTTATTGATGTGTTTGCCGGAGCCTCGCAGGTTGCCTGCTGTATAGTAAGCGTATATGGTGTAGTTTGTGTGGTTGACGTAGCTATTACTATATAATAGGTTTGCCCTGCGGTTACAGCAAAATTATTTATCGTAACAGGAAGAACAGCACTTCCAGTACCACCGGCAGCACAGCTTGTGCCTATGTTGGCGCAGCTTGTATAAACGAACATGCCCGAATTGGCGCCGTTGTTTGTCATTACTATATTTACCTGCCCTGTAAAATCAGGTGTATAAGAGTAAACTACTTCGTTACCGTTAAGGAACTGTGCTGTAGTTCCACAACCTGTAGTTCCCGGCGAGCCGTCAAAATCGTCACCATATATCGAAGTATTGTCATTAGTCTGGTAAGGTATGCCGGGTATGACCTTAGGCGCGTTACAGGTGGAGCCTAAAGGCGTAGTCGTGGTTTCTATAGGGCCAATCCAGCCACTAAAATTGGTAGGGCCACAGTTTGCCCTTACATACACCCTGTAGTTAGTGTTTTCTGTAAGGCCTGTGTTCACTACTAAAGAGGTACCCGTAAAAGTAAAATCAGGGTTGCCAGTCTGTGTATCGCCAGGGGCAAGCACTTCTATAGAAAAGTTAGTAGCCCCGCCTGTATTACCTATATTTACCTGGAATGTAGTAGGCGTTACATTGGTAATTGTGATGTTAGCCGGGTCAAGACACTGCGAAACCACCTGAACATTATCAATAATCCAGCGTTCTGTAGTTACGTTTGATGACCTGTAAAAGAAAGCAACGTAAACCTGGGTACCAACAGGGAAAGTAGCCGTAGGTATAACGAGCTCTTTTTCCGTCCATACCTGCTGTTGTGGGTTTGTTTCCGATTCTGACCATCCGTCAGCATCAATAAGAGAAACAAACGTTGCAGGGTCCGGCGATGTAGATATCCGTATATCTATCCTGTTACCCTGGTCTCCGCCTTGAATAAACTTAGAAAAGAATTGAAGCCTGGGATTAGCAGGCACAGGAAAAGGTTTGGTTATAAGCCAGTCTTCAGGATTGGGGTTTCCCGCTCCGCCGTTCTGTGAAGCTATGTAGGCCGATTTGGAATTATTAACACCTTCTAAGGGTGTTGCAGGCTGCCCGTTTAGCCATGTAGCGGGTCCGGTGCTGTTCTGGAAGGTTGTCCATCCGGGTACCGGCCAGGTTTCAAAACCCTCCTGGTCCAGCTGGGCATAAAGCCCCAGTGATGACAATACCATGAAAAGCACTAAAGTAATTTTTTTCATAGATTTTAGTTTATGGTAATAATAATCTCCAAATTTATAAAAATATAAATTGGGTATAACATTTAATTAAAATTTAACATTACAGTCCATATTCAAATAATATTTTAGCTTTTTAGCAATCCAATATTTCTACCTTTGCAAATCTTATTAATTTCTTATGCTGGAAAGAGAAACCATAAGGTTTGAAAAAACTGTAATTGCGGGAATAATTACCCAAAACCAGGACGAAGTGAAGCTCCGAGAGTATCTTGATGAGCTTGAATTTCTAACTTATACTGCCGGCGGGGAAGTGGTGAAAAGATTTTTTCAGCGAATGGAAAAACCAAACCCCAAAACCTTCCTTGGCACCGGTAAAATTGAAGAAATCCACCTTTACATAAAAGAAAACGGGGTATCAACCGTAATTTTTGATGATGAATTATCGCCGGCCCAGCAAAAAAATATTGCCCGTGAACTTGATTGTAAAATTTTGGACCGCACCAACCTCATCCTTGATATTTTCGCGCAGCGGGCAGAAACGTCCTATGCCCGGACACAAGTGGAACTTGCCCAGTACCAGTACCTGCTGCCCAGGCTCACCGGCATGTGGACGCACCTTGAGCGCCAGCGAGGCGGTATAGGGATGCGCGGCCCGGGTGAAACAGAAATTGAAACAGACCGCCGGATAGTCCGTGACCGCATAGCACTGCTGAAAGAAAAGATCAGGACCATTGATAAGCAGATGGCCGTTCAGCGCAGTAACCGTGGCGCTATGGTAAGGGTGGCTCTTGTAGGCTACACTAATGTGGGTAAGTCTACGCTTATGAATGTAATAAGCAAAAGTGAAGTTTTTGTAGAAAACAAACTGTTTGCCACCCTTGACACTACTGTCCGGAAAGTTGTAATTAAAAACCTGCCTTTCCTGCTGTCTGACACGGTAGGTTTTATACGTAAGCTCCCAACGCAGCTGGTAGAATCCTTTAAAAGTACGCTTGATGAAGTAAGGGAGGCCGACCTCCTGCTGCATGTGGTGGATATTTCGCATCCTGATTTTGAAGACCATATCGCATCTGTAAACCAGATACTCCAGGATATTAAAAGTAATGACAAGCCGACTATCATGATTTTTAATAAAATTGATGCTTATAAACCCCTCACTATAGATACTGATGACCTTGTAACGGAAAAGACACCAAGGCATAATACCCTTGAAGAGTGGAAAGCCACATGGATGGGCAATGTAGGAAAAAATAACGCATTGTTCATTTCGGCGGCTAACAAAGAAAATTTTGAAGAGTTCAGGGAAAAGGTTTATGAAGCCGTCCGAGAGATACATATTTCCAGGTTTCCGTATAACAATTTTCTTTATCCTGATTATAAAGAGAATATCGCCGAAGAAAAATAATAGCAGTACCGGCTATTGATAATCAACTAAAAAAATGCAAAACAAGAACAGCACAACTCCAATTACCGGGTACCAGAAATTTGTAATATTTATTCTGGCTATTACACAGTTTACAGTTATACTTGATTTTATGGTCATGTCACCACTTGGCGATATCCTGATGAAATCACTGGGCCTTACTCCTTCACAGTTTGGGATAGCCGTGTCTGCCTATGCCTTCAGCGCAGGTATTTCAGGGCTGCTTACCGCTGGTTTTGCAGACAAATTTGACCGTAAAAAACTGTTGCTGTTTTTTTATATAGGATTTATATTAGGCACTTTTTTATGTGGTATTGTTAATACGTATATATTACTTGTAGCTGCCCGTATTATCACCGGCCTGTTTGGGGGTGTCATCGGCTCCATATCTATGGCGATAGTAGCTGACCTTTTTACACTGCAGCAGCGAGGCCGGGTAGTGGGATTTTTGCAGATGGGATTTGGCGCCAGCCAGGTACTTGGCATACCAGTAGGACTTTATCTTGCGGATAAATGGCACTGGCATACGCCTTTTTGGCTGATTGGGGCTATGGCAGCCATTATTGCCACATTGATATTCCTGCGCTTACAGCCCATAACGCAGCACCTGAAAGTCAAGCAGGAACGAAACGCTTTTATGCATTTGTGGCACACGCTGAGAGAGCGTGATTACCGTATAGGCTTTACGGCAACAGCCTTACTTTCTATAGGTGGATTTATGATGATGCCTTTCGGGACCGCCTTTGCTGTAAACAACCTGAAGGTAACCCATGAGCAGTTACCGCTTATATATATGGTAGCCGGTGTAAGCACCTTAGTGTTCATGCCTTTTATAGGGAGGCTAAGTGACAAAACGAGCAAACTGAAAATATTCAGTATAGCGTGTTTATGGGTTATAGCTGTCGCTCTTACCTATACACAGCTGGGGCCGACACCGCTATGGATGGTAATAGGGTTTAATATACTGATGATGGTAGGCATTACAGGCCGCATGGTGCCATCTACGGCTCTGGTCAGCGGTGTCCCCAATATGAAAGACAGGGGTGCCTTTATGAGCATCAACGCATCATTACAGCAGATAGCAGGCGGTATAGCTGCGGCATTTGCAGGCCTTATTGTAGTGCAGCAAACACAATACACCCCACTGGAGCATTATGATACTATTGGCTATATCGTTTCGGCTATAACGCTTATAAGCATCTGGCTAATGTACCGTGTAAACAAAATGGTAAGCAGGCGGGCTAAGCAGCAGCCGGCTTTGGATCAAAATTTTGCCGATGTGCCGGTGCAGGAGATCTAATGGCTGTGTAGTGCGCTTATAATCTTGGGCAAAGTTAATAAAGCAGAAGGGCCTGGGCCACATTTTCAGGCCCTTTCTTGTTGTTCCGGCAAAAGTTTTTAGAATCAAAAACCGTAATTGGCCGCTACCCCAAATACCTGACGTACCTGGAAGCCCTGGAAAGCGTTATCATCATAAATAGTCTGGAACGACAGGTTGGTTGTCATATACCTGTTGATGCGCATTACAATATTGAGTTGGTAGTCGATATCCACATTTTGTGGGTCCTCAAGGTAATTTGAATAAAGATTCAGGATATTTTCGAGCGTTACATTAGCAATAATATCAAATTTATAATATGCCGATGCATTAAAACCTAGCTCATAACGCAAACTTTCTCCCTGCTCCACACCAAAATATTTTTCATCCGGCAACGTGAAATTTTTATCTACAAATGTGAGTTTTGATGTCGCCGGTGAAAGGTTTAATTTCAGGTTTTCCTCTTTTTTATATAATATACCCGGCCCTACAAGAAGGTACGCAGGTGAAAAAAAACTTGTGTATTCCTGGCGTTGTTCGGCATCATTTTCATCACGGGAATAGACATAGCCTTTTGCAAACTGTGTCCTGAAGTTAAGGAACGCGGAGTAGTACCAATATTTTGACATCTTCTTTCCTAAAACCGAATTTATTTCCAGCCTGTCATCCGTTTTTTTAGCAAAAGCGCTGGTCCTTGTCTTAACAATACCGTATGAAGCCATGAACTTGTTGTCCCATGTCCAGTCATCTTTTTTATAATTAATATCATAATTGATCCCTATGTTACCCGCAATGTTGTTTTCGCCACCGGCCACCCAATTATCAAAAGTTGACTGGTTAAATAAAAGTGAGGCATTCCCCTTTGCCGTCCATGGGCCTATAGTATCGGACTGGACAGCGCCGGTTTGAGCAGTTGTAGTTTCCGACTGGGCTGATGCACAAATACCTGTAATTAAAAACAGGGAAAGAAAAATATATTTAATCATGACGGTAGGTTTTCNACTGGCTTTAGAGTCAAATCCAAGAGAAAGCTTAGAAAAATTGACCGACTTTACTTTGCATAGAGCGTTAATAAACAAACAAATAAGACGGATTCTAGCTAAATTTAAATGATTGCTAAAATGGCTTTGAAATACGGTTAATAATTGCGTATCTTCGTGTACTAAGCTGATGTTCTTTTTTAAAGGCATTACTTGAGAAATAATCCTTTAATATACTGAATATCAGCTTTTTGTCAAAATTTTTAAGAACTTATTTTATTGATTTTTAATCAATTATGTTTTTTGTCGTGTACTAAACACTTTTATATATTTTGCATCAAAACCAATATTAAAGTTATTTAAAGACCGTAAATTTCAAAAAAACCTATTAAGCCCAGATGATCTAGAAACTAATGACTTGAGAATTTGGGCTCAATCTTACAGAAAGATTGGTTTTAGTTTTGGTGAGAACTTTGATTATTTGAAATTTCAGTTTACTGATAACGAAGTTTTTGTTTTTATGCGACGTTCTTTTCTAGGTATTTACAGTGGCCCATTTCTTATCAAAGAAAAAGTGCCAAATGAATATTCATATCTTGGTAAACTCGAATTGAAGAATTTTTCAGTTAATGGTAGTGACGTAAAAATTAGTTTCGGACACAAAAATCTAATTGGAGTAAAATATAATTTTCATTTAACGAATGTAAGTGATAGCGACAAAGAATTATTGAGTTTGAACCTCTGCTAACAGCGGTTTCGCGCTATTGCTAGTTTTTCTTGAATTGAACTTCTTTCTTCACAAAAATATTTTATCTTGGCTGAAAGTATGCAGTTCGCTTTGACCGCCACAGTCGGCTAGCGGCGGAACGTTAGCAGTAATTTTAGAAAAACCAGACAATGACAGATTGGTACAGACGAAAAACTTGGACTAAAACAGACGAAGAAGAATACTTCGCCAAACTAGGACGTGCAAGAAAAGACGGACGAGCCCAATATTTAAGAGTTCAAGCCATAGAACTTATTGAGACCAAGGACAAAAATCTATTGTCGGTTGCAGAAAAACTATTAAATAAAATTTTGACAGAATATCCCGACAACCGAATTGAAAAAAGCCAAACATTTAATTCATTAGGCGAAATATATAAGCTGAGAGAAGATTACGACACCGCATTAGGTTACTTTCAAAAATCGCTTGACTTTGAAAAGGAATTTCCAAATTTAATAACAACAGCATATTTGAACTTTTCTGAAATAGTTGTTCGTGCAAAAAAAATAGAATTATATGACAAAGTGGAAAACTTGCTGACAGAAAAAATAAACGAAGACACTTTAAAATTTCCAGTTCAAAATTACATTATTTATTCTGTAATGACAGTAATTTCAGAGTATAAAGGCGACTTTGAACATTCAAAAATCTATGCAGACTTAGCAGAAAAGAATGCAACGACACAAACCAATTCACTTTGGAACCCACATAAGAATAAATTTGGAATAGTAAAAGACAGAATAAAATGGTTGGACAACCTCGTAGGACGGAAATAAAAACTACTGCTAACAGCCGTTTTGCAAAAGCTGGGGTTTCGTGCTTCTATGACAGTCAAGTGCTAAATTCAAGCTTTGTACATCTAATGAAGTTTAGTGCTGTAAATCCCCACCTTCGGGTAGCTGCAAAACGTTGTGCGGAAAGCCCGAAGAGATTTCCGCACAACGCCCCAGGCGATTTGCCCCAGGCCAGCCCTTCGGGACTGGTTGACAGTCTTGTGCTCCGAATTGAAAATCAGCGAAGCTAAACCTGCTTTCGGCAATAGTCAAAACATTAGCCGACATATTTCGTAACCAAAAAAATGCCTATGAAGAGTTTAATCACTATAATTTTTGCTTTTACCTTTTTACAAAATTTTGCCCAAGGATATGGTCAAGATGGTTATCAAGAGAAAAGATACAGAGAAGCTGTTGAAGATTTAAAAAATAATGAATTAGAAAGAGCTGTAATGGGTTTTTATTTTGTTAATAGTTATAGAACAAATGAGTTAGGTGTTATTGCATTGAAAAAATCAGATTCTATACTTCCTTTTGCCCAACACAATATTCGTAAAAAGATAATTGGAAAATGGATTTTATCAGAAAGCGGTTCAAATTGGGGATTCAAAAAAGAAAACGACAGTATAGTAAAAAAGTTACTGGTAATTGAATATGATAAATTTTCGTTTTATGACTTAAATCTAAAAACCAATGAAATGACTCTTACCAAATCTGAAAAATCCCTTTTTACAAAAAACAGAGATATGCGGGGACTACTTTTTGATTTTGTTTTTTCCGACAAAACATTGTGGAGTTTTCATTATAACGAAAAAACAAAAACTTTAAAACAAATCATGACCGGTGAGGATTCAGAAAATGGCAGAAGTGAAATGGTTTGTGGAAACCCTGAATTTATATATACTAAAATAGAATAAAAATACGTTGGTTGGCTGACAGCAGTCCCTGTTCCACAACTACCTATTATAAAAGTAAAATTCTAAAATATAAATTAGCCTTGTTTAGGCACTTTTAAGCAAGGTTTTTGAATCAGCGATCTAAACCCGCCCGGACGAAAAGCCCAAATAAATAACAAGGGCTTGCCCTTATTGGCTTTAGACTGACTTGGCTATGGGTTAGGGAATCCTTAAAACAATCCCGGAAATACCGGAAGTTTCCCTATAGCCCTGATGGAAGCGGCATCCTCCGTGCCGCCTGCTTTGCGGTGCGGAGATAGAGCTGACAGCAGGTTCAAGCCCCTGCAAAAATGCCGGTGGCTGGCTGCTCCCTCCATAAAAAAATATTGTTGCCAACCGGCAGTGACGGCCGCGCTACCCCAGGCTGGCAAGTATTTCCTCAAGGTCAAGTGCGTCATCAAAAAAACCTTCCCACAGGTCGCCTTTTTTCTTTACGCGTTCAGGAATCGTTTGTATGGTAAAATTCTTTACATCAAAGCCTTTTTCATTTATTTCATCCCATTCCAGCGGGGTGCTGGCTGTGGCACCTTCGCGCGGGCGCAGGGAATAGGCGCACGCCATGGTTTTGCCACAGCCGTTCTGCAAAAAATCAAGATATATTTTCCCAATGCGCTTTTTTGGCATCCGCTCCAGGCTCGTAATATCCGGCAGTGCATTGTGTACTGCCTGGCTGATGATGTGCGAAAAATCACGGCTTTGATCATAAGTATATTTCGGCTTTACCGGAATAAATACATGCAGGCCTTTTCCACCGGAGGTTTTAAGGTAGCCTTTAATTCCTAAGCCATCAAGAATCTCCCTGACTTTATTGGCTGTGGTGATAAGGTCTTTAAGGCTGGCTTTGTTTGGGTCAAGGTCAAATATTATATAATCAGGATTATCGAGGCTGCCGACACGGCTGCTCCACGGATTTATTTCTATACAGCCCAGGTTGGCCATGTATATCAATGTATCTTTATCATTACATACTAAAAACTCAATATCTTCCCCTGTAGATTCTGAATGTATCTTTTCGGTGGGTATCCAGTCGGGAACCATACCTGCCACATTTTTCTGGAAAAAACCATCTTTTACTATACCGTCAGGAGTACGGCGCATGGATTGTGGCCTGTTTTCTATATAAGGAAGCAGCCATTCCGCCATTTCATCATAATAAGCTATCACATCGCCCTTCGTATATCCCTCTTCCGGCCAGAATATCTTATCGGTATTGGTCACTTCCACTTTGCCGGTGTCCCAGCCTTTTTTGCCTGATGTTTTTCTCATCTTTTTTGTTTTACCCTTATTGACGGAAGTATCACCTGTTTTTGCCTTTTTGCTTTTCCTAGGAACTGTATCCGCTGTTTCATCTTTCCCTGCTTTCTTAACTGTTTTTACAGCCTTTAGTTCGGGTACAACCTTATCAGTATCAGCCGCAAACTCCCTTGTTACATCTTTTGGGTCCTTGTCATTGCGCAGCGCGATGAAAACAGGGTGGCGCAGGCTGCCGGTTTCTGTCCATTCGGTATATTTTATTTGTGCTACCAATTCAGGTTTTATCCAGTGGGCACCCCTTTCTTTAGGTTTCACGGAAAAATGAGGTTTTTGTATTTCCAGTTTTTTCAGCTTTTTGTGCATATCTTTCAGGGAATCTTCATTAAAGCCCGTACCGCACTTGCCTGAATAAATCAATTCCCCATTTTCATAATACCCCAGCAGGAGCGAGCCAAAACCTGACCGGGAACCTTTAGGGTCAGTAAAACCGCCAATAACCATTTCCTGCTCTTTGGTTACTTTTATTTTAAGCCATTCCTTTGACCGCTTATTAATGACATATCTGGAAGTAATTTTTTTGGCTATAAGCCCTTCACCGCCTTTTGCCTCTACTTCTTTCAATGCGGCTGCGCCATCACCAACAGTATGCACCGAATAAACTATATTATCAGTTTGGGGCAGCACAGCTTCCAGTATGCGTTTTCGCTGAAGTAGTTCGAGCGGTGTAAGGTCGAAACCGTTAAAATATAATATATCGAAAACATAGCATTTTAATTTGCCTCTTCCGGGATTTTCGGCAAAGTACTGCAGCCACTGGAAGTGCGACTTACCGTCATTATCTTCCACTACAATCTCGCCATCCAGTATCATATCTTCTTTTATAATTTTAAATGCTTCCACCAGCTCCTTATATTTTGTGTTGAACGAAATGCCCTTTCGTGATATAAGGTTTACTTTGCCCTTTTTAACCTGTACCAGTGCGCGATAGCCATCAAACTTGGTTTCATAGGCCCATTCATCACTATCAAAAACTTCATCAGTAAGTGTAGCCAGCTGGGGGAGCCAGTGTTCAGGGAAAGTTTTTAATGGCTTTGCATCGGCAACATCCTGCGGTGTAAAGGCAGGGGTAGGGGAGCTTTTTTCTGATTTTTCCTGTTTGCCTAATATATTATCCTTATCGCCTTTACTGTTTTTGTCCGCTTTATTACTTTGCCATACATCACTTTGCTTATCGTTTTCTATTTCATCAAGTGTACGCCCGGTAAGTACGGAATGCTGGTCAAAATCTCTCTTATCAGCATACTCGTCACGGCCTTTCATAAGGAGCCATTCTTTCTCTTTTCCGCTCATATGCACAAGGTGGTAAGACCCCTTTACTTTTTTTCCATGCATCACTATCTTGATATTGCCTTCGCGGTACATTTTTTTAACCAGCTTTTCGCTTTCGGCTATAGTATCGGTTCCTTCGGGCAGGTACGTGCCTGTGTCCCATACCATAACTGTCCCGCCGCCATATTGCCCTTTCGGGATGTTGCCTTCAAAGTCAATGTAATCCATAGGGTGGTCTTCAACGTGCATGGCAAGGCGTTTTACTGACGGATCAGCCACAGGGCCTTTAGGCACTGCCCAACTGACCAGCACACCATCAATTTCAAGCCTGAAATCATAATGCAGGTGGGAGGCAGCATGTTTTTGTATTACAAAACGCGGCTCCCTGCCTGATTTTTTTATTTTTCCTTTCGGCTCTGCCGTTTTTGAAAAATCACGCTTGCGGTTATATTCACTGAGTTTCATGGCTATTAGCTTTTAATCGCGGCCAGGCTGGCTTTTAGCTGTTCCAGCAGGTCGTCCTTTGCAGCTGCTGTTTTCCTGCGCTTTACGGGCGCAGGTTCCTTTTGTCCCGGTTTTGCTGCTGCTTTTTTCTTAATCATTTTAATGAGTTCCTCCTTATAAGTGTCTTTATATTTTGAGGGGTCAAAAGGTTCCGTAAGCTGGTCAATAATAGACATGGCCATATCAAGCTCTTTTTTTGATATTGTTATATCTGTAGGTATCATTTCAGCTTCCTTAGGGTCGCGAAGCTCATCATTGAAGCGTATCTGTATCAGTAAAATGGCATCTTCCTCAACCTTTACTATCCCGAGGTGCTGGGTTGTGCGCATTACAAACTTGCAAAGCCCTACCTTTTGAGACTTTTTAAGCGCTTCCCTGAGCAGCGCATATACTTTTTTAGCTTCTTTGGCAGGCTCAACGATATATGGCTTTTCTAAATATTTTGAAGGGATTTCTTCTTCTTTTATAAATTCAAAAATATCGATGGTCTGCGTTTTTTCGGGGGCTACTTTGGCAAAATCATCCTTATCAAGCAGTACATAATCGCCGTTCTCTTTGCGGTACCCTTTAGCGATATCCTCCCATGGCACCTCTTTACCGTCTTTTTTACATACCCTTACGTATTGAATGGGGCATTTATCTTTGTGGCGGATCATGTCAAGGTCAATATTGTGGGAGTTTGTACCGCTATAGAGCTTTATAGGGATGTTTACAAGGCCGAAGCTTATGCTTCCTTTCCATATGGCTTTCATTTAAATTTTATTTTAAAAAGTTAGTACTGCTTTTGGATAAAACAAAAGCGGTAACTGAAACAATTACCGCTTTCTAATTTAGTGACAAAACATGCTATAACCTATATTTTTAATACCGTTTTCACATTAAGGAACAATAAAAATGCCTGATTGGCCAGGCATTTTAAAAATGTTCTTTTGTCAGGGTATAAATGGTTTATTCAGCGGCTTCGCCATCTTCTTCCGCTGCTTCAAAATTGATGTCATTATAGGCAGCTTCTGTAAGCGTGGCATCAGCCTGTTTTTCTTCGTTTAGTGTCTGCTCAAGCAGTTTTACTGCTTCCTCTTCTCCCAGTGTCCTGGCAAAAGCGCAAAGGGTGCCATAAGTGGCAATCTCATAATGTTCAATTTTTTGTGAAGCCGCTATTATACCGGCATCACGCACAGGCCCGGGTTCAGTACTTTCCATAATGTCCTGGCCTTCTTTTATAAGGCCGTCCATAGCTTCGCATTTTTTTGCGGTAGCTTTTTTGCCTGCAATCTCAAAAACCTTTTCCAGGCGGGCCACCTGCTCTTCAGTAACAGCGGTATGCTCGTCAATAGCCGTTATAAGGCTTTCGGTTGATGCGTTCTTTGCCATTTTAGGCAATGCTTTCAGTAATGCTTTTTCAGCCCAGTAAATGTCTTTAAGGCTGTCAATATATAACTCCCTAAGGCCTTCAGCAGCACTTTGTTTTGCTTTAATTTTGCCTGCTTTTGTTGCTGTTGAAGTTTTAGAAGCCGTTGATTTTGTTCCGGCAGGTTTTGAAGCGGCTGTTTTTGTTTTACTGGCTCCTGCAGCGGATTTGCTTTTGGAGTCTGATGATGATTTTGTTGCTGATTTCATAATTCAGATTATTTTAGGATGTTCTACGATTAAATAATGTTTGTGAAGGCATTATTAATCCAAATTTAGTCAATGGCTAAGGGCGGTGATATTAATTAAATCATAAAAATAGGGCTATAACATATATTTAACTACAACACTATGACTGTTTTAATTTTGGAATACATTGTTCCTGTCCTATTTTTGTGAATATGAAAAAAGCCTTTCCGCCCGTTGTTAATCATACATCTGAAATTTTATTGCTGGGTACCATGCCTGGGGAAAAATCACTCGAATTACAGGAGTACTACGGCAACAGGGGCAACCAGTTCTGGAAATTGCTTTACGCTGTGTTTGGTGAACAATATAATGAAGCATATACTGCTAAAATGGCACTGCTGGTGAGGCACCGAATAGCGCTGTGGGACGTGCTGCAATATTGCGAGCGGGAGGGAAGCCTTGACAGTAATATCAAAAACGAAGTGCCGAATGATTTTGATGCCTTCTATGAAAAATACCCAAAAATCAAAGCAGTTTTATTTACCAGTAAAAATGCTGCTGCCTATTATAGTAAATATGTTGGGTTTAAAAATTTAAAATATGCCACACTGCCTTCGCCAAGCGGGGCTAATGCTTCTAAATCGTTTAGTGAAAAGCTGGGGGAGTGGAAAGAAAAAATACCCCCACTGTTGAGCTCGTAGGATATTAAGGGTGAAGATGCCGTGGGTGGTGTATCAGGCTGTAAAATACCGCTTCAGCCGGCGCTGCCTATAATGCCTCAGGATTGACTGCATTAATGCTTTTAACCTGTTTTTTTGTCTTTTGGTCGCCATAATGTAGATAATGTGATTTGTTATGCAATTTCACCTTTTTTAATATACTAAATACTTAAAGTTTTATTAAAATTTGAAAATTAAAGAATTAAAAAATTGTAACAATTATTGTAATAGACAGGTAAAAAATTGTGATTAATATTCTACCACTCAAGTAGAATTATAATTACATTTGTACAGACTTATTTTTATGAAAGCGCTTCTCGTAACATTGCTTTTTATAGCTACCTGCCATGCACAGGAGCATAATTTTGTTATTAGTAACAAGGCGGTTGTGTGGGAAAATGTTTTTATAAGCAATGAAGCCAATGTACCGCTACTACTCAAAAGGCATCCAAGGCTTAGTATTTCATCTGCCGAAGGAAAAATATATAAGGGCATTGGTTCTCTTATCAGAAACACCTGTAAAGGTTCGTCCGCATATACGGGTAACGAGTTCAGTTTCAATTTTGAAGTGCAGGTAAGTTCTGGCAAATATCGTGTCAGTGTCTATAATATAAGGTACAACCTGCCCAATAATCAAGATCAAAACCTGGAAAATTATTTTATCGAAAATAATGTATTAAAAGACGACCCTCAGTCTAAGCTTGACATACAATGCCTGAATAATTATTTCAACCGTATCTTTAGCTCACCACAGGTGTTTAAAAATAAGCAATAACTTACAAATATTGTATCACCCTGATTATTAAATGTTTATTTGTAATTATTTTAAAATTAATTAACACCGGTTTAGTAAAATTCAGTATCTTTACAGGGAACTAAGGGAGTAGCCCTTTCTATTTTTTATAGTAAATATAACTTTTTACCTTCATGAAAAATACGTCAATCTGAAGGCGCCTCTATGGTCCTTTCTTTTAAAAAAAAAATTAATATTAAAATTAAGGATTATGAAAATCTTCAGTTTTATATCATCGGCGATTGTATTTGCAATCACACTTTATTCGCTAATCACCGATTTTCCGTCCTTAAAGTATCTTAACGGCGTAATTTATTTCATGTTACTAATCATACTGATGCTCATCTGCATTACAGGCCTAATAACAAACAGCCCCTTTATCTACAGGTTTAAGCGCAGGTTTAAGATACCGCAAAAGCAATATTAACGCTCCTTTATAACACCTGCTTTTTTATGTTTGGTATTTTTGGGTATAAACATTAAAATATGCTATATGCAAACCGGGGAAAACAGTAATAAAAGCAATGAGGAGCTAAGGGAAGAGGAAGCAAACAGAGAGGCAAGTGAAAACATGGACAGGAATGAGGAGCTTGAGAATAGTAAATTCCAGCAGCACCAAAACCGACTGACCCAATCAGAAGATCCTGAAGACGATGATGCGTCCCTGCTTAATAATAATGAAGGGGATAAAAGCACCGATTCAGTTTCCCTTGAAGATAAAAACAAAAGAAGGCTTACTGACGAACAGGACCAGGATTTCGGTTCTGAACAGATTAAACAATAAAAAATACGGCTGCCACCGGCAGCCGTATTTACAATATCATTGAGGCATATTAATCATGTTATCTGCCAGAGCCTGTTGAAGCGCCGGTAGGCTGCCCTTTCATTTCTTTTTCAATCATGTCATAAAACTGGTCTATTTTAGGCAGCACAAGGATACGGGTCCTCCTGTTCCTGGCACGGCCTTCGGCAGTAGTATTTGCTTCAAGCGGTACATACTCGCCACGCCCTGAAGCTACAAGCCTTTGTGGCTCTATGCCAAAATCCCTTTGCAGCACCCTTACAATTGATGTGGCACGCTTCACGCTCAGGTCCCAGTTATCCTGGAGTACAGGGTTTTTAATAGGCACATTGTCAGTGTGGCCTTCAACCATGCACTCAAAAGTAGGCTTATCTTTAACAATAGCTGCCACTTTGCCAAGTATTTCCTTAGCCCTGTCGCTAACTTCATAGCTACCGCTCTTAAATAGCAGTTTATCAGCTATAGAGATATAAACAACGCCTTTTTCCACATTAACCTCAATATCGGGGTCGTTAATACCAACAGCACGCTTAATACTTGTTACAAGGGCCACAGTTACCGAATCTTTACGGGTAAGCGCGTCCTGCAGCCTTGTTATCTTCATATCTTTTTCCTTAAGGCTTTCAAGAGTCCTTTCAAGGTTTTCGGCGCCTTTAGATGATAAGGTGGTAATCTGGTCTTTCGTAGTGATAAGCTGGTTGTTGGTCTGCCTGAGGTCTTCGATACGTTGGGCCATCTGTTCTTTTTCGGCCAGGCAGGTGTTGAGCTTTACAGTAGCGCTGTTAAGCAGGTCCTGGATTTCTTTGTTCTTAGCTTCAAGCTCGGCGATTTTCTTTTTACTACCGCATGAAGTCAGCGTAAATGCTGCCAAAGTGACTAATAAAATGGCTTTTCTCATAAATTTAAAATTTAAATTTTAACAAAATTACAGATTACAGTATAAATGACTAACGAAATTGTCTATAAAGTATTGTTAAATATTTTTATCAAAAATCCTGCCATTTAATACATAATATTTGATTACAATACTGTTTATTTTATAATAATTGCGGTATTGCTTTGATTCTCTTTTACTTAAAAATTTTGAAAATAAAGCATAAAAACTAAAATGAGCTTTGATAATTGCCATAATATGGGATAGTTTTCCCTGCAGCAGGAACTGTACACCTGCAAGCCCGTCAAGGCAAAGCCGCAGGAAAAGTACGGGCAGCAGTTGCCCTGAAGGGAGATTTTTTGTCATCATCAGCAGTGAGTTACGGAAATTCAGGTAAGTTTTCCTCGGATTGGTATTGCTAAGCGTGGCACCCCCTACATGGTAAATTACAGTGCTCCCGCAAAAGCGAATCTTGTAATTCAGGTTAAATGCCCTCCAGCAAAGGTCTATTTCCTCCTGGTGTGCAAAAAAATCTTCATCAAAGCCTTTTAATTCCCTGTAAACATTTCGACGTATAAAAAAGCAGGCACCCGAAGCCCAGAAAATTTCTGTATTATCATCATATTGGCCTTTATCTTTTTCAAGAGTATTAAATATGCGCCCACGGCAAAAAGGATAGCCAAACCTGTCAATAAACCCGCCTGCCGCACCGGCATATTCAAACATTATTTTATTTTTCTGGTCCAGTATCTTCGGCTGGATAATGGCCGTTTCAGGATCGGATTCAAAAAGTGCCAGCACAGGGCGCAGCCATCCTTCTGTTACTTCAACATCGCTGTTCACCAGCGCGTAGTATTCTTCTTCAACTTCTTCAAGCGCTTTGTTGTACCCCCCAGCATAGCCATAATTACCATTATTCCGTATGATTTTTACATCGGGGAAATTAGCCGTTACAAAAGCAACAGAATCATCTGTAGAAGCATTATCTGCAACATATATAACTGCTTCAGGCGAATGATTCATAACAGAAGGAAGAAACTCTTCCAGCAGTTTTTTACCATTCCAGTTTAGTATCACTACGGCTATATTATTCATTATAAGCAGGTATATCGCGCAGGAAACGGTATTCCCCCAGGTTGTAGTCCATCTGGCAAAAATAATGATTTAAGCCATTGGTCACCATCATGTACGAAGCGTTTATCTGCATATTGTAGCGGGCAATCTGGTCAAAGGTATTTTGGGTTATAGCAACATCAGGAGCCTTACATTCAACTAAAATATGAATGGTACCATCCGGCTGAAAAACAACAACATCATAACGTTTAGTTAAACCGTTAATTTTGATAATTTTTTCAACATTTACATGCGAGAGAGGGTATTTTTTTTCTTCACAAAGAAATCGTACCACATGTTGGCGCACCCATTCCTCGGGTGTGAGGATTATAAACTTTTTGCGGATACCATCAAAAATAGCCACCTTATTTTCACTATTTTTGAAACGGAAATTATAATCAGGGAAGTTCAGTTTTTGCATCAGGCAAATTTAGGACTTTTAGAGCAACCGCAACATGGACGAAGTCGTTAAGATTGTAAATGAAATAAAGCAGGGCCACATTAAGCCCATTTATTTCTTTATGGGTGAAGAGCCTTACTTTATAGATAAGCTTACGGAATATATTGAAGAGAACGTTCTTTCCGAAGAAGATAAAGGCTTTAACCAGATGGTGCTTTATGGCAAGGATGTAACTGTTGAAGAAATAATTTCTAATGCAAAGCGTTATCCCATGATGGCAGACAGGCAGGTAGTAATTGTAAAAGAAGCCCAGGAACTGTCCCGCACTATTGAAAAACTGGAACATTATGCGGAGAACCCACAGCCCACTACCGTTCTTGTTTTGGCTTATAAATATAAAACGCTGGACAAACGCAAAAGGCTAATCAAGCTGATTGATAAGAACGGGCTGGTGTATGAAAGCAGGAAGCTATATGAAAACCAGGTTGGCGACTGGATTAAACGTGTGCTGGCAGGCAGGCAATATAGCATAGAGCCTAAAGCTGCAGCTATGCTGGTGGAATTTTTAGGCACTGACCTGAGCAGGATAAATAAAGAACTTGAAAAGCTGGAAATTATTCTTCCTAAGGGCAGCGCCATAACTCCTGCCGTAATTGAAGAAAACATCGGTATAAGTAAAGATTACAATGTTTTTGAGCTGCGGAAGGCAATAGGGGAAAGAGACCAGCTGAAAGCCTATAAAATTGCTGATTACTTTGCACAGAACCCTAAAGATAATCCACTTGTTATGACAACCGGGCTTATATTCGGGTTCTTTTCCCAATTATTGCAATATCATGGGCTTAAAGACAGAAGCCCTTCCAATGTGGCTAAAACACTAAAAGTTAACCCCTATTTTGTAAAAGATTATGATATCGCCCTGCGCAATTACCCGATGAAAAAAGTAAGCGCTGTTGTGGCCGCCCTACGGGATATTGATGTTAAAAGCAAAGGGGTTGGCGCCAATTCAGTATCACAGGCGGACCTGTTAAAAGAAATGCTGGTTAAGATTTTTAATTAACTCTGTTAAAGTATTTAAAAGCTGTAATACATACTTCCGTAAAACTTAATACATTTAATTTTGCAAAGATTCCTTATATTAAAACCGGATTAGCGGAATTTTCCGATATTTGCGCCCGCACACTAACAAAAACTACTACAAAATGGGAATGAATAAAAATTCCATCCTCGGGTGGGCTACCCTTATAATGATACTGATGGGGCTGTTACTTATCGGGCTAGGCGTTTACCGCTATGCTGATGTAGCAGGCTGGGGGTTTTCGGCTGTAGGCGTAGGTTTTTTTGCCATAGCCTGGGTATTCAGTTCGCTTAAAGGCAGGGTGTAGCTAAAGGGTATACTCCCCGATAGCCCATTTGCGGCCTTTAGATATTTTTTGCCACTGCTTTTGCCAAAACGTCATTTTTTTATAAGCCCTTTTTTCAGAGGAAAGGTACTGCGGGTCAATTTTATGTAACTCGTCCTTTAGCTGAAGAAAAGGTTTATCTTTATGATAATTAAAAAATTCCTGCAGCACCTTCCTGAATTCTTTGAAGTACCAGTAGTGGTGGATATAACTTTCCGCAGCGACAGGTTGTTTAATCTTTTGAAAGAAGTAGCTAAACGCAATCTGCTCCATTACAAACAATGGGTTCTTTAAATATAATACATCAACAAGCTCCTCAACCCTAAATAATTCCTCTGCCACAGCCGAATCAAACCCAATTATACCGGCATTCCAAACTGTAAATGTTTCATCTATTTCAACTGCTTCTGCAAAAGAAGGAATAATAAAGCTGCTTTCTTTCTTAATAAATTTCCTCATTTTCGCCGCAATGCCGCCGGGATTATCTATAAGCCTTCCTTCACAGCGGTCAAATACAAGATTTCCATTGCTTATTTTTATATATAATCCAGCAATATTTTCTTTGAAGTAGGTGTCACTATCAAGGTAAAGGAAGTTTCCGCTGAACCTTTGTGTAATATCCTGTAATACTTTAACCTTAACCCTGTGTATAAAATTTATACTGCCCTTCCAGTGCTTTATCTGTTCCTCACCAATATCAATATAACACACAAGTTCCGGAAGGTGCCTGCGAAAGAATGCTGAATTATCAGTATATAATACTACCTGATTTTCATCAACTGTATGATACTTATAGTATGATAAAAGCGAATATAACGCTTCATTGTAAAAATCTTCTCCTCCATAAGTAAGGTAAACCAGGTAATTCATGCCTCAAATAAAAGCTAAATTGTTTGGTTGTGCAAGTAATAGGTATATCAGGATAAATTACGATATTTGCGCAACAAACAATATTAACATGTCAGACGATAAGAAAGTAATATTTTCCATGTCCCGCGTGGGCAAAACCTACCAGGGGGCAAACAAGCAGGTGCTCAAGGATATTTACCTAAGCTTTTTTTATGGTGCCAAAATCGGTATCCTGGGCCTCAACGGTTCCGGTAAATCCACCCTTTTAAAAATAATTGCCGGCGTTGATAAAAGCTATCAGGGCGATGTGGTTTTTGCACCGGGCTATACCGTTGGCTACCTGGAGCAGGAGCCGCAGCTTGACGAGAATAAAACCGTTATTGAAATAGTACGGGAAGGTGTCGCCGAAACAGTAGCTATACTGGACGAGTTTAATAAGATAAACGATATGTTCGGGCTTCCTGAAGTATATGAAGATGCCGACAAAATGCAGAAGCTCATGGACCGCCAGGCAGAACTTCAGGATAAAATTGATGCCAGTAATGCCTGGGAACTCGATACCAAACTGGAAATAGCCATGGATGCCCTGCGTACACCGGAACCTGATACTCCAATAAAAGTGCTGTCGGGCGGTGAGAAAAGGCGTGTGGCGCTTTGCCGTTTATTGCTTCAGCAGCCTGATGTGCTATTGCTTGATGAGCCTACCAACCACCTTGATGCGGAAAGCGTACTGTGGCTGGAGCAGCACCTGCAGCACTATGCCGGTACCGTAATAGCCGTAACGCACGACCGCTACTTCCTGGATAATGTGGCCGGCTGGATACTGGAGCTGGACAGGGGAGAAGGTATCCCGTGGAAAGGAAACTATTCCTCATGGCTTGACCAGAAAGCCAAACGCCTGGAGCAGGAAGAGAAAACAGCCTCCAAGCGCCGTAAAACCCTGGAGCGCGAGCTTGAATGGGTACGCCAGGGCGCTAAAGGCCGCCAGACTAAACAAAAGGCACGTTTGCAAAATTATGACAGGTTATTGAATGAAGACCAGAAGCAGCTTGATGAGAAACTGGAAATATATATCCCTAACGGCCCCAGGCTGGGTACCAATGTTATAGAAGCCAAAGGCGTGGCGAAGGCATTTGGGGACAAGCTTCTTTATGAAGACTTGAACTTTACGCTGCCACAGGCCGGTATAGTAGGCATAATAGGCCCTAACGGAGCCGGTAAAACAACCATTTTCCGGATGATAATGGGTGAAGAAACACCCGACAAGGGAGAATTTATGGTGGGCGATACGGTTAAAATAGCGTATGTAGACCAATCGCATTCCAATATCAATTCTGATAGAACGATATGGGAAAACTTCTGCGACGGCCAGGAACTGATTATGATGGGTGGCAGGCAGGTAAACAGCCGCGCTTACCTTAGCCGCTTTAATTTTAGCGGCAGCGACCAGAATAAAAAAGTCAACACGTTGTCCGGTGGTGAGCGGAACAGGCTGCACCTTGCCATGACGCTAAAAGAGGAAGGCAACGTGCTGCTTTTGGATGAGCCTACCAACGACCTTGATGTAAATACACTGCGTGCCCTTGAAGAAGGCCTGGAAAACTTTGCAGGCTGTGCCGTGGTTATATCGCACGACCGGTGGTTCCTGGACAGGATTTGTACACACATCCTGGCTTTTGAAGGAAACTCTGAAGTGTATTTCTTTGAAGGCAGCTTTTCAGAATATGAAGAGAACCGCAGGAAACGCCTGGGGGGAGACCTCACGCCCAAGCGCATAAAGTATAAAAAGCTGATACGGAACTAAACAAAAACACCCCGCGTATTGCGGGGCGTTTTGTTTATTATACTTAAAATTTGTAGCGTATACCAAGTGCAATATCCGCGGCAAAATCATCTTCCCGGAATTCATCTCCAAAATAAATCTCAGGCCTGAAATCCAGCGAAAGCTGCAACGGGAAATCAAAATTGTATTCAACGCCAATATTCCCCGCAACAAAAACAAAGGTACCACTGTCATCATCACCATCCGCCCAGTTTGGAAGATTATTATTATCATATTCCCATGTCCCCAAACCGCCACCTACACCGGCATACCAGTTAAATCCGCCTTCGATATTCCATATCCAGTGATAAATACCTGTTAGTTTTACGGCATCATAGTATTTTGCGTCGCGCCAGCCAAGATCCAGTTCAAGCCGGTTGGCAGGCGAAAAATACCGTTGGTATGACAGCTCACCGCCAAACCCGTCATTATCTCCAAGCCTTAACCTAATGCATTTTTACTGTCCTGTGCGTTTGCGCCTATTGCCAATACTGTCAGCAAAAAGGCTGTTAAAAATAGTCTCCTCATAATATTTTTGTTGGTTTTTCACACAAATATATATCGTTACAAACCGTAAGGATAATACATTGTAAAATATTTAACATCTTAACTGAGGAGCCACGCAGCCTATTGTGCCAGGTAGTGGTCAAGCACTTCCTGCTGTTGTTCAGAGCCACTTTGCGGCAGGGGTAGCTGCAAACCAAATTGCGAGAAATCAGAAAGCTGATAGCTGATATTTGTGACTACGTTTACTACGCCTATATTTTTTGCATAATATTGGTGAGACACAGCGACATCCTGGTTTTGCATTATAGTTACAGGAAAAACCCCTATACCATCAACAGGTACCATAGCTGTAATTTTCAGTGCAAGTACAGTGGCCACTTTCTTTACATCATTATAGGTATCCTGGTTCACAGTATAGGACGCGAGATGTTCTTTTGCCCTTGAGGTCAGGGTGTAGTCAAATTTTACATCATAACCATTATACGGCTGCGTTAAGGATCCTGATACGGATGACAATACCTGGTTCAGTGAAGCATTTTCTTTAAGTATTGTGAACTCATTAACAGGAATACTTATGGAGAATTGTTCTGAGAAACCGAAGTCAAAGTTGCCGGTGAGCAACAGCCTGTCACCGGATCTGCGAATACCGTCATTGTATATGGCATTACTAAAAAGGCCTACTGGAAGATTCAATGTGGTAAATTTTTTATAGCTGTTTCCGTTGATATTTATGTCACCCGTAATATAAAGTGAGTCGCGGCCCTGTTGCTGTGTATTTTGGACATCATATACCCAGTAATTTCCGGTGGTTAGAGGCATGTAATCTCCTGGCGAAACATTATTACCATTATCGGCGGGAGTGCTGTCATCGCCTGAAGAACATGAAGCGAAAATTGCTGAAATGAACAACAAGAAGTAGATTTTTTTCATAAAAAATTAATTTAGCAGTCCGCTAATATACTAATTTTTTGATGGTGAAGTGGTTTAAACTTTTATTTTATTAAATTTCTTTAGTGCGATGATTGTAAAAGCCAGGTAATTAAAGCCTAACCAGCTTGCGGTTGTTGTGTCAAATCGATTTAACAACGACCTAAAGCTATCCATCCAGGCGTTTGCCCTTTCGATTTTATACCGTTCCTTATAAAGTAATGGGTCAAAATATTCANAACCTGTGAATAATCCCTTAAAGGTACAATTTTGAAAGCAATTCACAACTGTTACTCGCGCACCACCGTCAAGAACTTGCCTGTGAATAATCCCTTAAAGGTACAATTTTGAAAGCAATTCACAACACAGGGGGTTTTAGAAATTAAAAAANTATTTTATTGATTTTTAATCAATTATATTTTTTGTCGTGTACTAAATAGTTTTTTAATACAATTCGGGTTAAAAGAGTTTCTGTTTCATTTTTTGCCAGCGATAATGCCTTATAAATGCTGCCTGCCCTTGTGTGACCAGTAAAGGTGTGCGGGCAGCCCATGCTTTGAGGAATCCGGCAATATAGTCTATAAAAAGCAGCGGCTTCTTTTTCCGCATGGCAAGCTTTGCCGAAGCAATGGCCGTGATAATGAAACCATAGCCCAGTGTATAGAAAGCTTCGCCCTGTTTGTGCCGTGCGGCCTTGTTGTAATTAGCTCCTGTAGGCTTCAGGTGTTTTACTTTTAGGGTATCTACTGTGATAACCTTCCACCCATAATATTGGGACAAAAGCTCATCAACAGTGTCCCAGCCCATAGCCGGCTTTACTTTTCCTATTTGTAAAAAGCATTCTTTGCGGTAAGCCTTGAATGCCCCGCGTATATGGTCTTTATCTGTCAGGCTTTCCAGCACCCACTCGCCGTTTTTTTCAATATAGGCAAACCCCCCTGCCATACCAGCTTTTTCATCTGCTGCAAAAATTTCAAGGATTGTTTTAAAATAATCAGGCGGCAGTACGAGGTCCGCGTCAAGTTTTACAATAACATCATAATCTTCATCAAGGGTTTCATAGCCTGCCAGAAAGGCCTGTATCACTTTGCTGCCCGGCAGGTGTATGGCCCCTGAAGATTTTTCTATGACTGAAAGCCAGGTATATTTTCCGGCATAAGCGGCACAAATAGCCGCGGTGGCATCAGTAGAGTTATCATTTACCACCACTACTTTATCGGGCAGAACGGTTTGCGCGGCAACCGACTCTAATGTACGGCCAATAAATGCCTCTTCGTTATGTGCCGGAATGATTACGTAATATTTCATTTGGATACAGAAGTAGTTGCAAATATCCCTATTTTTGCTTTATCAGAAAAGCGGAAACATTGAATAAGAAAGTTTTTGTAGTTATTGTTACTTACAACGGTGCCCGGTGGATAGATAAGAACATAACTTCCCTGTTAGCGTCATCATATCCTGTCCATATTATTGCCGTTGATAATAATTCTGCTGACGATTCCGCTTTACTACTTGAGAAATATCCGGTTGACCTTATAAAGGCACCTGAAAACCTTGGTTTTGGGAAGGCTAATAACATTGGTATGAAAAGGGCGTTGGCCCAGGGGGCTGACTATGTTTTCCTGCTTAACCAGGATGCATGGGTGTTTGAGGATACAGTTTCCGGGCTTGTATCAAAAATGGAAGCCGATCCTTTAATAGGGTTGCTGAGCCCTTTGCATTACAGTGCTGACGGGATTACTTTAGATGGAAATTTTGCTGTATATTATAACAGGAAATCTTCAGAAAAGGGTACTATAGCGTTTGTACCTTTTGTTAATGCTGCCGCATGGATGCTAAGCAGGCAATGTATAGAGAGAACAGGTTTGTTTGAGCCGCTTTTCGGCCATTATGGTGAAGACAGGAATTATTGCGGCAGGGTAAGGTACCACAACTTTGTTATTGGGATTGATGCATCATCTAAAATTGTACATGACCGGGTAATAAGGCGCAACTTCGGTAAAGATATTATCCAGTCACGATATAAAATACTCTCTACGCTTCTCGATATAAATCTAAGCACTACCGCTGCCCATATACTTGCCCTCAGGGAAGTTATCGGGCTGCCAAAATACTTCAGCAGGCATTATGGCACCAGTAAAGCTGTGAGCCTTTTTTTTAAGCTGTTCAGCTATTACCTGTCCTGTGTTATTAAGGCAGGCGCCATTGCCACTGCCCGTAAAAAAGCTAAAGGTAATGGATAGGAAGGCCTCAGCAAAACAGCTTTTCTTTTTTTCTGTAATTAATTACATCGGGACAGCTATTGGTATTTTGTCAGTAATGTTCATCTACCCAAAAGACCTCGCTTTTATAGGCACTATAAGGTATATAGACAGTATAGCACAAACCATCTTTCCGGTTATGGTACTGGGGGCATCGCATGCATTGATCAAATTTTACCCTGCCCTTGATGAAAAGCACCGCCGCCAGCTTTTCAATTACAGCATTGCCTCTGTTTCAGCAATATCGCTGGGTGTATTGCTGTTGGTTATTACAGTGGGGCATTTTACAGAATATGAAAATTCAGGACTGTTATATTACGCTTTTCCCATAGCCGTATCCCTTGCTTTTATAGAGCTTTTTAAAAAGCAGGCGCAGGACCTGCAGCGTATTGCCGTACCAACATTGTACGAGCGGATAATACCAAAAATAGTGCTGCCGCTTGCCTTTTTGCTACTGTTGGGCCATATATTCAGTGTTCAGGAATCCATTTTGGTTTATGTTGGGGGTTATGGGGCTGTTTTTTTACTGACGGCAATCTATCTGTTCAAAAGGTTCAGGCCGGGGTTTAACTATAGGTTTAAAACCCTGTTCGGTACAATTTCCAGGAAAGACTATTTCCGGTATAGCCTGTATTCGTTTGCCGGAAGCCTGGGCTCATTACTGGCCTTCAGGATTGATGGCATTATTATCCCCGAATTTATATCGGTAGAGGCTAACGGTATTTTTAGTAATGGTGTTACCCTGGCCTCTACACTACAAATTCCGGCAGTAGGTATGTTTGCCCTCTATGCGCCCATCATTTCATCTTATCTCCAAAACCATAATATGAAGGAGCTGGACATGAAATATAAAGAGGTGGCAAGGCTTTTATTCTTCATCGGGGCAGTATTGTATAGCTGTATTTTTTTCGGTATTAACGACCTGTTCAGCCTGCTCCCCGATTCAGATAAATTACAGGGTTCTGTCCCTGTAATACAAATACTCGGCTTTAGCGTGCTCATAAACATGGCTACAGGATTTAATGGCGAGATTATAACCTATTCAAGATATTACCGTTTTAACCTTATCGCGGTGTTATTACTGATAGTGCTCAATGTGGGGTTAAACATTTACTTTCTCAGTTATACAGGCCTTGGTATTATAGGGGTAGCTTATGCTTCTTTCCTGTCAATGACGCTTTTCAACATGGCTAAGCTGGCTTTCATTTACAAAAAGTTTGGGCTCCTGCCTTTTGATGCTAAATTCCTGCAGCTCGGCATTATATTCCTATTGTGCGGGTTGGGTGTTTATTATTTGCCTGATACCCGGTCCCACCTGTTCAACCTTGTTTATAAAACCGGCCTTTCGCTTGCTATCAATGTTATTGTGGCCTACAGGATGAAGCTGGTTTGGCAGCTAAACCGCTGGGTCGACAAAATTCTGCCGCTGTAGTTACATCCGGTACACAATAGCATTAATGTTCATCCCGGAACCTACTGAAGCAAAAATAATAACGTCTCCCTTACTCAGCGTCTGGTTTTCAAGCCGCCCCTTGACCATCAGGTCATAAAGGGTAGGTATGGTGGCCACACTGCTGTTGCCAAGCTTGCCAATGCACATAGGCATAATATGCCTTGCAGGTGTGAAGCCATATAGCTTAAAGAAACGCTGCACAATAGCTTCATCCATTTTTTCGTTGGCCTGGTGGATAAGTACTTTTTTAATGTCGGCAATTTGTATCCCGCTCCTGTCAACGCAGGCTTTCATGGCCTGAGGCACGTGGTTAAGCGCAAATTCATAGATTTTACGGCCATGCATTTTTATATACCGGACATCCGGGTCGTGTTCTTTATTGAAAGAATTGCCAAAGAACAGGAAATAGGCTTCTTCGTAGGTGTAGGTTGCCGTCTCATGCGCCAGGATACCGCCTTCTTCCTCGCTGAGTTCGATAATGCTGGCGCCTGCCCCATCTGAATAGATCATGCTGTCACGGTCATGCGGATCCACAACCCTGCTTAATGTTTCTGCGCCTATAACTAGGCACCGCCGGGCTATTCCGGCTTTAATGAAAGCCTGCGCCTGTATAACACCTTCCACCCAGCCCGGGCACCCAAACAATATATCATAAGCCACGCATCGCGGGTTTTTTATCCTTAGGCTGTGTTTTACGCGCGAAGCAAGGCTGGGCAATATATCCGTTTGTATAGCCCCGTGCTTTACATTCCCAAAATTGTGTGCAAAAATGATGTAATCCAGTGTCTCGGGGTCAATATCCCCATCTTCAATGGCTTTCTGCGCTGCAAAGAAGCCTATATCCGATGTAAGCAGGCCTTCTTCTACATAACGCCGTTCTTCTATACCCGTAATCTGCCTGAACTTACCCGATATTACTTCGTTTGAATAAGGCAGCAGCGTACCGTCATCATCCAGGAAAACGTGCCCGCTGAAATCCGAATTTTTTACGGCCCTGCCGGGAATATAGCTTCCTGATCCTGTGATTCTTATATTCATGGTTATTTTTATACTAAGTTACTAATTATAATACTATACATCACCACTTTAGTATGCGTGCATATAAAATTAATGAAAAGATAATTTGTTGGTTACGAAACAGGCGGAAATTATAATTATCAAAAAATTCCGGCCGTAATTTTTAGGATAGTGGCAATATTCATGGCGCGGGTTTTGCCTTCTCTGCTGTTTCACCTTTAAAAAGAGTATCAACAGTAGTATTAAAATGGGCTAGCCAGGTATCAAAATGCGCTTCAGTAAGTTTTTCTTTTACATGACGCTCAGGGGTGTAATTCTGTACACCTCTATATCCTTCATTACTATTTTTAGGAGCTTTTTCCTGCTGTGCGCTCTATCTCCCTGCCGCGAAAGCGGGCGGCAGGGAGGATGCCGCTCCCATCAGGGCTAAAACCCGGTTGCGTACATTTCCGGCAGTCCGTTCACTAAAGGTACAGGTTACCATAAATACAGTTGTCAATCCTTTAGCAAGGCAGATAAATATGAGCCACCAGTACAAAATGATTAAATCAAAAACCACGAACTTCACAAATTGTAACAGTGAAATTCGTGGTTTTACAATATCTCAGGTAAAAATTACTCTTCCATGTAAGCTTCAATAGGAGCACAGGAACAAACCAGGTTCCTGTCGCCGTAAGCATCATCAACCCGGCGTACACCCGGCCAGAATTTATTCTCGCGAAGGTAATCCAGCGGGAAAGCTGCTTTTTCCCTTGTGTATGGCATGTTCCAGTCGTTAGCCGTAATCATTGCCAGTGTATGCGGTGCGTTTTTAAGGACATTGTTCTTATCCTCGGCCGAGGCCTCGTCTATTTCTTTACGTATGGCTATCATGGCATCGCAAAAACGGTCAAGCTCTTCAAGGTTTTCACTCTCTGTAGGCTCAACCATAAGTGTGCCTGCCACCGGGAATGATACCGTAGGCGCATGGAATCCATAGTCCATTAAACGCTTGGCTATATCCGTAACCTCAATGCCATTGTTCTTGAAAGGGCGGCACTCTAAGATCATTTCGTGTGCGGCACGTCCCATTTCGCCGGTATACAGCGTTTCATAGTAGCCGTTAAGCCTTTCTTTAATATAATTAGCGTTGAGTATGGCATTTTCGGTTGCGGCCGTTAACCCTTCTGCGCCCAGCATAGTGATGTAGCCATAAGAAATTAGGCATACAAGGGCCGAGCCCCACGGTGCTGCCGAAATAGCCGTAATGGCCTTTTCGCCACCTGTAGCTATTACGGGATTACCCGGGAGGAAAGGTACAAGGTGCTGGGCCACGCATATAGGGCCTACGCCCGGGCCACCGCCACCGTGCGGGATGGCAAATGTTTTGTGCAGGTTAAGGTGGCAAACATCAGCGCCAATAGTAGCAGGGTTAGTAAGCCCTACCTGCGCGTTCATGTTGGCGCCATCCATATATACCTGTCCGCCGTTATCGTGTATAATCTTCGTAATTTCAATTATTGACGCTTCATAAACCCCGTGTGTTGAAGGGTAGGTGACCATAAGGCACGCAAGGCTGTCTTTATACTGCGCTGCTTTTGCCCTGAGATCATCCACATCAATATTACCGTTTTCAGATGTTTTTGTAACCACTACCTGCATGCCGGCCATATTAGCAGTAGCCGGGTTGGTACCGTGGGCCGATGCCGGTATTAGCGCTATATTCCTGTGGCCTTCACCGCGTGATTCATGATAAGCACGTATAACCATGAGCCCGGCATATTCGCCCTGGGCGCCGCTATTAGGCTGTAGGGTAGTGCCTGCAAAACCTGTTATTACATTAAGCTGCTGTTCCAGTTTTTTAAGCATTTGCTGGTAGCCTTCCGCCTGCTCCACAGGGGCAAAGGGGTGTATGTTGTTCCACTGGGGCATGCTAAGTGGTAGCATTTCGGCTGCGGCATTCAGCTTCATGGTGCAGGAGCCTAATGCTATCATAGAGTGGTTTAGTGCAAGGTCAAGCCGCTCCAGCTTCTTAATGTAACGCATCAGGGCCGTTTCGCTGTGGTAGCTGTTGAACACCTCATGCTTCAGGAACTCACTCGTCCTGCCCAGCGCGGCCGGTATGGCTGATGCATCTGCCAGTTCCTTAACTGCTTCAGCAGGTTTTCCTGCCACTTCAGCAAAAATGGCAATAATATCATTAATATCTTGTAGCGATGTTGTTTCGTTAAAAGCTATTGAAACGGTTCCGGCATTTACGTAGTAAAAGTTTATCTCTTTCTTCTCTGCGGCAGCTTTTACTTTTGCAGCATCCGCCTTAACCGTGATGGTATCAAAGAAAGCAGGATTAGTATTGTAAAAGCCCAGGGAATTAAGCGCATCAGCGGTTGTTACAGCTGCGGCGTGAACCTTGTCAGCAATATACTGCAGGCCTTTTGGACCGTGATATACGGCATACATACCCGCCATTACAGCCAACAGCACCTGTGCTGTACAAATGTTTGAAGTAGCCTTTTCGCGCTTAATGTGCTGCTCGCGTGTCTGCAGCGCCATGCGTAGGGCGCGGTTGCCATTGGCATCAATAGTCACACCAATAATCCTTCCCGGCATGCTGCGCTTGTACTCTTCCTTAGTAGCAAAGAAAGCCGCGTGGGGCCCGCCGTAACCCATAGGGATACCAAAACGCTGGGTCGTACCCACCACAACATCGGCACCCATTTCGCCGGGAGGTGTCAGCTTCACAAGGCTTAATATATCGGCAGCAACGGCTGTTTTAATTTCTTTTTGTTTTGCTTTTGCAATAAAGCCTGCATAATCATGCACCTGGCCATGCTTACCGGGATATTGAAGGATAGCCCCGAAGAACTCCTCTGAAAAATCAAAATCTTCATGATTGCCTATTACCAGATCAACACCGATAGGGGTAGAACGTGTTTGCAGTACCGAAAGGGTTTGGGGCAGTATTTCTCCGGAAACAAAAAATTTGTTGGCGTTGTTCTTCTTCTGGTCGCGGGTGCGTACGTCAAAAAGCAAAGCCATGGCTTCTGCGGCAGCGGTACCTTCATCAAGCAATGATGCGTTGGCTATTTCCATGCCGGTAAGCTCAATTACCGTTGTCTGGTAGTTAAGCAGTGCCTCAAGGCGTCCCTGTGCAATTTCGGCCTGGTAGGGGGTATAGGCGGTATACCAGCCCGGATTTTCGAAGATGTTCCTTTGAATAACGGCCGGAACAATGGCCGGGTGGTAGCCAAGCCCAATGTAAGACCTGTACACCTTATTTTTATGGCCCAGTTGCCCTATGTGGCTAAGATACTCATATTCCGTCATGGCCGGGTCAAGGCTTAGGGGTGCCTTCAGGCGGATGTCATCCGGCAGGGTTTCATATATAAGCTGTTCCATAGATTCGACACCAATGGTTTTCAGCATGTGCTGAATATCGTGCTCACGCGGGCCAATGTGCCTTAAAGCAAATGCATCTGTTTTCATGTTTATCGCTTGCGTTGTTTAAAAGCACAAAATTAGTTATTTATGTTCAAATTAAAATGCTTTTGAAAGGGCAATTTTGTGAATTTTTCAACTTTACGAGCCTCCCTTTGCCATATTCGTTATTTTTGTACGATGAAACTATTAAGGCAGGCTTTTACAATCTATATATATGGAAGTGTGCATGTTGCAGTTGCCGTGCTGAGCCTTGTCCTGATGACTAACCATATGTTTGGCCTTCCCTTTAGCCTTCCTGTGGCGTTATTTGCTTTTTGCGGTACGCTGTGCGGCTATAACTTCACCAAATATGAAAGCCTGTACCGGTTAAAGAAACCTAAAAGCCCACGGATTGCTGTTATTATGGGGTTGAGCCTTGCCGCCCTTGCTGTGGCCGGCGTAGCATTTTTTTACCTGGCCGCGGCGGCACAAATTATAGCCATTGTATTTTTAGGGCTTACATTATTATATACGGTCCCTTTTTTTCCTGAGCAGACCAACCTGCGCAACTGGAGTGGCATCAAAATATATATTGTTGCATTATGCTGGGCGGGGGTTACGCTGCTTATGCCCCTGCTCAACGCGGGGGTAGAGCCTTACCCGGATGTTTACCTTAAGTTCGTACAGCGTTTTTTACTGGTAATTATCCTTATCCTTATATTTGAAATAATTGATCTGGATGAAGATGACCCCCACCTGAAAACCCTGCCACAGGTATTTGGAGTAACGAAAACCAAAATTTTTAATCTTGCCCTGTTACTGATTTTTTACATTTTAGAGCTTTTTAAAACAGTTACAGACAAAAAACAGCTTGTTGTAAATGTGCTGCTGGTGCTGGCAGTGGCCCTGTTTACGGTCTATGCACACCCAAAAAGGCCTAAAATGTACACATTGTTCTGGGTAGAAGCTATACCAATGTTCTGGTTGTCATGCCTTTATATAGCTGATAGGCTCTGATTTAATTTATTCAGGAGCACTGGCTACAGGCTGTTTTGTATACGCCCGTTCCCGCTATCAGCTCTATCTCCCCGCCGCCGCGCTTAAGGCGGCAGGGAGGATGCCGCTTCTATCGGGGCTAAATTCAGGCTTACAGGCCTGTTTGTAAACCCAACCTCTCATGCAGGCGCCTGGTTCAACTTTTTGGATTATAAATATTACATAATTGATTATTTTTGCTTCAAATAAAAAATCAGGCTGGAGTAGCATCAAATCAAGACAAAAAAACCGGGTCATGATCAAAAGCCTTATATCAACGAAACAAATACGGCTGAATCTTGTAATATATTCCTTATTTCTTGTAATTGCGGTTGCTGGGATTATTTATGGTAACGCTATCAGGGATAACTATTCGTTCCTTCGTATTTGGGATTTCCGGAACATACTGTTGCTACTTGTAGGCGTCCCGTTTTTATTTTGGCAATCCGGGGTTTGTTTACCTAACTTTTTTGAACAGCAAATTTCAAACAGGCATAGGTTCCTGTGGCCGGCCATTATAGGTGCCCTATTTGGTTTGCTTGATATAATTGTCATTAAGTTAATAATGCATCCCGCGCCTTATACGGAGTTACCGCCCTTCCTTCAGCCTTTTCCGTACTCTGTTTTCCTTTATTTTTCCGGGGCTTTTGAAATAGAAGTTTTTTACAGGCTCATCCCTATTACACTCATGTTACTTATAGGCAAATGGTTATGGGGTGGGAGGTATTTCAACATATTTTTATGGTCAGCCATACTGCTGAGTTCGCTAAGGGAGCCGCTGGAACAACTTCCTGGCGGGGAATTATGGTTTGTAAGTTATTCCCTGGTGACCGGCTTTTTGATGAACTATCTTCAGGCAGTCTATTATAAAAACGCAGGTTTCCTGGCCTCCCTGGCCTTAAGGCTGGGGCATTATTCCTTTTGGCATATTTTGTTAGGAATCTATGTCCAGTATATCGAACTGCAATAGCCGCTATAGTATTTTGGCGTCATAGCGGAATGACTTTTATTTTAATGCTGCCAGGGCAATGGTAACTATATCGTCAAAGACCTTTTTGTCTGCCCCCGATTTTGATGTAACCCTTAAGCCTGAGATAGTATTAAAAATAAACCTTGCTAAAGGCCTTGCGCCATGTTTTTTAGAAAATTGTCCAGTTTCCTGGCCTTTCTTTATCAATTGCAGTAAAGCGTCCTCAATATCTTGCCGGTTACCATTTACAATCTCAGCAATTTCCGGATTATGGGGGGCCATTTCTACCGAGGAGTTAACCATAAAGCAGCCTTTAGAAAATTTTTCCTGTAAAGATTCTGTGACAACATATTCGAAAACTTCTACAAGTGTTTTTTCATAATCATCGGATGAATGAATCATCTCAATCATAGAACCAGCAAACTCTTTGCGGTACTGCAGCAGCGAACGTTTGAAAAGCCGGAATTTATCTCCATAGGTGTCATAAAGGCTTGAACGGCTTATACCAAGCCTGTCAACTAAATCCTGCGCTGATGTGCCGTTATACCCCTTTTCCCAAAACAGTTTTACAGCCTTACCAAGCACTTCCTCTTCATTAAATACCTTAGTCCTTGCCATAAAAAAACCTTTGTACGGATTAATTCCCTACAAAGGTAATGATAACGGAATGTTTATTCCAAATTAAGAGCTGAAAAATTTTAGCCTAAAAGCGGATTTACATTTATGCCCCCATCAATATTGTACTCTGCACCGGTGATAAAAGAAGCATCATCCGAAGCCAGGAAAGCAACTAATTTTGCCACGTCATCAGGCTGGCCAAAACGTTTGAGGGGTACCCTGTTTTGCAGTGCCACCGCAAAACCCTGTATCATTTCCTCAGGCAAACCCGATTTTCCGAAAATGCCTGTTGCTACAGGGCCCGGATTTACAGAATTGATCCTGATTCCCCTCGGGGCTAACTCTGTAGAAGCAGTTCTTGTGTAGGAATTAAGTGCTGCTTTACTTGCCGCATAAACAGCTGTATTAGGCATCCCGGTATATGCATTTACAGACGATAAGTTGATGATCGATGCGCCATCTGAAAGGATGGGAAGAAATTTTTCAATTGTAAAAACAGCTCCTTTGAAGTTAATCCCCATTTGTTCGTCAAAGACCTCCTCAGTAATCTGGCCAACAGGTGTGGGATAAAATACACCGGCATTAACAAACAACACATCAACTTTGCCATACAGGCTGCCAACTTTGCTCACAAGGGCTTCTGTGTTTCTGATATTTGATGCGTCAGAAAGTATCCCCGTGGCATTATTGCCTAATTGTTTTACGGCTTCATCAATCAGGGTTTGGTTGCGGCCTGTGATAATCACTTTGGCGCCCTGTGCTATAAACTCTTTGGCTGTTGCCAAACCAATTCCCGCGTTACCACCAGTAATAACAGCGACCTTGTTTTTTAACGTACTCATGTAATTTGATTTTAAATTATTAAAATAATGGAACAAATGTTCCGCAAAGTAAATAAATTGGAACGAGCATTCCAATATAAAATCCAAAATTTTTTGTCACGGCTGTACGATTTTTTTAAAAAGTCACAACCAATAGGTTAATTAACAGGCGAAAGCTGTCAAATCAGGTATTATCAGCATAGTTTTGCTGATTTACAATAATAGCAGGCGTTTTTCTACCGAACCCGCTATGGTTTCATGTGGTATCATAAAATCAAGCCATACTGTGCCTTCGGTACGTTTAAACCACGTCATTTGCCTTTTGGCAAAGCGGCGGGTATTCTTTTTTATCTCTTCGATGGCAAACTCAAGCGAAATTTCACCATCAAAATAGCTGAACAGTTCCCTGTAGCCAACGGTTTGTAACGCATTCAGCTTTTTGTGCGGATACAGGGTACGGGCTTCTTCAATCAGCCCGTTTTCAATCATGATGTCCACACGGCGGTTTATCCTGTCATACATCGCCGCCCTGTCTGCTTCAAGGCCAATAATAAGGGGCGTAAAAGCCCTGCTGTTCTTTTTAATATTGAGGAACGAGGAGTAGGGGCGGCCGCTGCCGATACTTACTTCAAGGGCACGCATCATGCGTTGCGGGTTTTCTTTAGCCACACGTCCATAATAAGCCGGGTCAAGGCGTTGCAGTTCCTCCTGCAAATATTCTATTCCCTTTGTTTTATAATCAGCAATTATATTTTCGCGCACTGTAGGATCAATATCCGGAAAATCATCAAAGCCTTTCAGCACCGCATCAATATACAGTCCCGATCCGCCTACCATAACAGCAAAATCATTGGCCTGATAAAGCTCATCCAGCTTAGCTATGGCGTCACGCTCAAAATCACCTACGGTGTACTCTTCAAATATGCTTTTGTTTTGTATAAAATGATGTGATGCTGCCGCCAGCTCCTCTGCTGAAGGTACGGCCGTACCAATGCTCATCTCCTGAAAAAACTGCCTGCTGTCGGCAGAGATAATCTCACAACTAAAATGCTTTGCAACTTCTATTCCCAGGGCCGTTTTGCCGATGGCCGTCGGGCCTATTATTGTAATAAGGTACTTCCTGTTAGTGCTGTTTTCCATCATTATAAGTGTGCGCCGCAATTATAGCAGTATTTGGCATCATCGCGGTGGTTATAGGCGCTGCAGTTGTGGCAAACCTGCGTGTTGGTGTCAATCCTGCTGTCTTTCATAAATTGTGCTGTAACCAGGCCTGTGGGTACTGCAATAATGCCATAGCCCAGTACCATTATTACCATAGCCACAAACTGCCCCAGTGGCGTTACAGGTGTTATATCGCCAAAGCCAACGGTGGTTAAGGTAACAATTGTCCAGTATATACTGGTGGGTATGCTGGTAAAGCCATTATCAGGACCCTCAACAAGGTACATAACAGTGCCGAAAATGATACACAGCACAATGACGCTGAAAAGGAATACGGCAATTTTTACCCTGCTTTTTTTTATGGCTTCAAGCAACTGGTTAGAGGCCCCTACAAAATGTACCAGCTTCAGTATCCTGAAAATACGGAGCAGCCGGATTGCCCTGACCGAAAGCAGTAAACCGGAACCGGAACCCGGGAATACCAGCCCTACATACATAGGGATTGTAGCAAGGAAGTCAATGATGCCATAAAAGCTGAATACATACCGCAATGGCTGTTTTACGGCAATGACGCGTCCTATATACTCCAGCGTGAAAAAGATGGTTATAACCCACTCTATTACCTGTAGTTCTTCGCCATATTCCTGCCTGATGCCCGCAACACTTTCCAGCATTACGGCAACCACGCTTATCAGTATAAGCACCAACAGCATTACATCAAAAAAACGTCCGGCAGGCGTATCGGCCTCGTAAATTATAGTGTGCAGCTTATGGCGGAAACCGCCCTGTATTTTATTTGTAGTGGAGGCCATAGCCCAAAGTTACTAAAACTCTTAAAAACGCAGGATTTTTAAGGCTTTCTTTTTACGGATATACCCTTGTATGATATTCTTTACATCTTTATTGTCCTCCATCGGTACAAGGATGTTCTTCAGGATGTCAATTTTATGTACCTGGTAATTGAGGTTATAAAAGGCATACCCCCTGTAAATCCCTTTTTCAATAAGTACAGCGCTTCGCTCATCAACAGTACGGCCTTTGTCAATAATAACCAGGGTGCGGTTATGGAAGCTGTTGTTATCAATAAACTCTGTAACCCGCCTGTTGTATTCTTCGGCAGGCTCATTACCGCCACAGGCCCCGTTACATTTGCTAAGGGTATACTGGAAGCAATGCCCTTTTGAAGTGGCTTCAAGGTTATTAAGTTTCTGGCACAGGTTGTAGCGCTGGGTTATCTTCAGCAGTCCGCTGCGCCCTTCGGCCAGCCCGCTGAAAGCTAACACTTCTTTCTTTCTTCCGTCGGCTTTCTGCAATTTGAGGCAAAGGTAACCATTGGTATCCTTTTCCGTATAAATAGCCCACGGATAAACCGTTTTCTTCTGTGCACGGTTATACACCGGCTTGTTTACCTTAATCTCATGGCATTCTTTCAGCAGGGCAATCAGCTCGCTGCCGGTTTCCTCATACGTTATTGTAAAAGCCTCACGCTGTATCTTTTTTGATTTTCGGGATGTGCCGGTAAAATGCTGGTTCACCCTTTTTTTTATGTTCCTGCTTTTACCAATGTAAATAAGGTCGCCATTTTCTTTATAGATATAGTATAGCCCTGTTGCCGCGGGTATATTTTCCAGCAGGTCCATAAGTTTTGGCGAAATGCCTTTTTTATAACCGGTTTTTACAAGGCTTTTTAATATTTCTTTCTCTACATCTTTAGCCAAAAGTAATTTAAAGAGCTGTACGGTTGCCAGCGCGTCGCCTGTGGCACGATGCCTGTCGCTCATGGGTATACCCAGTGCCCTTACCAGTTTGCCCAGGCTGTGCGAAGGCTGCTCCGGCATTAGTTTTTGTGAAAGTTCGACAGTGCAAAGCGACTGCCGCTCATAGGTATAACCCAGGCGGGCAAATTCAGTACAAAGCACACGGTAATCAAACTGGGCATTGTGCGCCACAATAATACAACCCTCTGTAATTTCAATGATGCGTTTTGCTACTTCATAGAATTTAGGGGCGCTGCGCAGCATAGCGTTGTTTATGCCGGTAAGCTTCACTACGAAAGGCTGGATGGGCTTTTCAGGGTTAATGAGGCTTATAAACTGGTCAACCACCTCATGGCCGTCATATTTGTAAATGGCAATCTCGGTTATTCCTTCCTCATTAAACTGTCCACCTGTCGTTTCTATATCAAGTATTGCGTACATAAAGCCCCCTAACCCCCGAAGGGAGAATTATTATAGTAAATATCAAAATTGGTCAAAACCATAATCTGCAAAGATATAAATTTTAAGCAGCTTCCCCACAAGAGTAAGCATTCCCCTTTGGGGGGTTAGGGGGCTCTGTGCCCAAAGATGCTGCTGCCTATGCGTACCATGTTGCTGCCGCATTCTATGGCTATGTGGTAATCGCCGCTCATACCCATGGAGAGAGTTCTAGGTTTCAGGTTTAAAGTTTCAGGTTGCTGGCCCAGATGTTTGAATATGGTAGCGAGGTATGTAAATTCTTTACGTATCTGCTCCTCATCATCGGTAAAAGTAGCCATACCCATAAGCCCGGTTACCCTTACGTTCTGCATTTGCTTAAACTCATCACTCTGCAACAGCATGTTAAGCTCCTGTTCATCCATCCCGAACTTGGTTTCTTCTTCGGCAATGTGCATCTGTAACAGGCAGTCAATGACCCTGCCATTCTTTTTGGCCTGTTTGTTTATCTCCGCCAGCAGTTTCAGGCTGTCCACCCCGTGCACCAGGCTTACAAACGGCGCCATGTACTTTACTTTATTGGTCTGCACGTGGCCTATCATGTGCCACTGAATGTCTTTCGGCATCTGTTCCCACTTTTCAGCCATTTCCTGTATCTTGTTCTCACCAAATATACGCTGCCCGGCATTGTAAGCTTGCATCAGGTCGGCCACAGGTTTAGTTTTGCTTACCGCTACAAGCGTAACATGGGGCGAGAGGGACGATTTTATGTGGAGGAGGTTATCGGCTATCATAGTTTAGGTTTCAAGTGACGAATAATCTGATAGTCTAATAATCTGAAATCAAATTATCTAAATTTCATACACCACCAGTCCGCTCCTGAACTTAGGTTCAATGTAGGTGCTTTTTGGAGGCATGATTAAATCATTATCGGCAAGTTCTTTTATCTCCTTTATTGATGCAGGGTAAAGTGTAAAGCCTACTTCAAATTCCCCCGAATCAACGGCTTCTTTTATAGCCGTTACCGGTTTATTGCCGGGAATGTATTCAATGCGTTCGTCATTTCTCAGGTCGCCAATGCCCAGCAACGGATGCAGTACTTTATCGTAAAGCAGTTGGGCATCAAGTGCTTCCTGTACAGAGCTAAAATATTTATCCCGGAGTTCAAGCGCATAAAAGTCGCCGTCAAGGTACATGCCGAACTGAAATTTTTGTTCCGGTTTCCACAGCTGCTGCCCTTTATTTTCTACTGTAAAATCATTATCAAGCGCCGCCAGGAACTGCTCTTTGCTCATCCCGTTCAGGTCATGAATGATACGGTTGTATTCGTATATCTTCAGGTCGGCTTCCGAAATCAGGAAGCTCATAAAGTAGTTGAGGTTTACGTTTCCGGTAGCTTTGTCTTCTTCATACAACATATTTGCAGAGGCAGAACGGTGGTGGCCGTCAGCAATGTACAGGCTTCCCATTTTATCAAATTGTTCCTGCAGCCATGCAATTTCACCTTCATTTTTAATTCGCCATAGCGTGTGTGTGTCGCGGTTAAGTGAGGTAAAGTGGTACAACGGCCGCTTTTGCTTTTTAAGTTCCTTCCACTTGGCCATTGCCGCATTTTCAGGATATGTTATCAGCACCGGCTCGGTATTAAAGCCGGTTTGGTGAAGGTAGTCTTTAAAAAGCTCCACGCGGTACTGCAGTGTATCTTCGTGTTTTTTAATTATATTGTTCCTGTAGTCCTCTATTGATGTTGCCGCAATCAATCCGGTAAACGTCCTGTTCCTGCTCTTTATCTCATACAGGTAAAATACCGGCTTGTCCTCCTTTTTCAGGATTTTTTCTTCCTTAAACTCTGCATATTTTGCTTGCACCAGCCTGAACCTCTTTTCAAAAGATGATTTCTGGAGGTTAATGTACAGTGGGTTGAGTACATGCAGGAATGAAAAAGGATTGTAGTCCAGCTGTGATGCCAGCTCTGCCGCGCTGTACTCGTCATAGGAGCGCGCTGTAACAAGGCTTACCTTGTCTTTTGCAGGGCGGACTGCCCGGAATGGGACTATTTTGGCCAAAGAAAATTTGTTTAAAGTTTAAAGTTCCAGGTTGAACTGCCTGTTCTGACAGAACACTAATTACTTTTTATATGCTACTTTCTCGGCTTTTTTGCTTTCCGAATAATCATAGAAGCCTTCGCCACTCTTCACGCCAAGTTTTCCGGCGCGTACCATGTTTACCAGTAACGGGCACGGTGCGTATTTAGGGTTTTTGAAGCCGTCATACATTACGTGAAGGATAGACAGGCACACATCCAGCCCAATAAAATCAGCCAGTTGCAGCGGGCCCATAGGGTGTGCCATGCCCAGTTTCATTACCGTATCTATCTCATATACTCCCGCTACGCCATTATACAATGTTTCAATAGCTTCATTTATCATCGGCATCAGGATGCGGTTGGCCACAAATCCCGGGTAATCATTAACTTCAACAGGTACTTTGCCCAGTTTTTCAGACAGCTCCATTATGGTTTTGGTTACCTCGTCGGATGTGTTATACCCGCGGATGATCTCCACCAGTTTCATGATAGGCACAGGGTTCATAAAGTGCATGCCTATTACTTTATCCTGGCGTGTGGTTACGGCAGCAATCTGTGTAATAGAAATAGACGAAGTATTTGTGGCAAGGATTGTTTTCTCATCACACGCTTCATTCAGTTGCCTAAAGATGTTTAGCTTAAGCTCTACGTTTTCGGTAGCAGCTTCTACTACAAGGTCGACATTAACTACACCATCTTTAATATCAGTATAGGTAATAATATTGCCTATTGTATTGGCTTTATCCTGTTCGGTTATAGTGCCTTTGGCCACCATGCGGTCCAGGTTTGCGGCAATAGTAGCCATGCCTTTATCAAGCGATTTTTCAGATATATCAATAAGCCTTACGCTGTAGCCACTTTGTGCAAATGTGTGGGCAATGCCATTACCCATGGTGCCTGCACCTATTACTGCTATGTTTTTCATGGTATTTATTTGTCTTCTAATGATTTAATTATTTGTTCTTCTTCTGAATTTAATAGGATAGCATTGTTACCTACCCAGAATTTTTCTGTGTAATTATTGCCATTTTCATACAGCAATCTTTCTTTATACTTTTCTTTTTTGTTGAACCGTGCTGCATCCGCAGTGTAGTTTGTAACGATAAGATCGCTCCTGAATTTAAAGTCCTCGTTGATTGTGCGTTTGTTCCTCAGGTTTAAACTAATATCACGGACCGACAGCGAGAGCAGGTATTTGTCGCCAACAATTTTAAAACTGCTTTTATACACGACATCGTTAACTGTTGCCCTGATAATGAGGAAGTTTTTCTCTTTAATGTATTTTTTATGTGATGCTGCCAGTGCAATATCAATTTCGAGAATTCTTTTTGATTTCGGTTCATAAGCAATGACACCCGTATACAGGGCTTCCTGCACTTCCGCTTTCGGTTCAAAATTAATATACTCCAGTACCTGGCCGTTGCTTTCAGTACGGGATTTTACAAGAAAGTTATACTTGGTATATTCTTTACCGTCGAGCAGGAGGTCAAGCGGCCTGAACTCATAATCCCTGCTTACCGCCTTTCGGACATCGAGCGCTGAAACTACGTCATATTTGGCCTCATCTTCACCGGGTAGCCTTACCGCACGGCTTTGCTTAACAATCAGCTCTGTATCAATTTTTTTTCCTTTCCTGAAGGTATTATAGTCAATCAGCGCATCTGCAAATTTTGTGTAGCTGTTGTTATTTTTTACAAATTCACGATAATAGGTACCCAACTGTAGCGGTGCACTAAACTGTTTTATAGAGCTTGCCCGGAGTTCTTCGAGGAACTTGTGTACCGGCATGTTGAGTATTATCACTTCATCAAGCTCAATTTGCTGTTGTTCCAGATAATAAATGCCGTCATCAGGGAGGTTTGCCAGAGCAATTTCAAGTGGTTTATAGCTCAGGTGGTTCAGGACTATACTTCTTGCCGAAGCAGGGCATGACAGCGCAAAGGAGCCTTCATCATTGGAAACCGTACCATATTGCTGGTCCTGCGTACTGATGGTGACATTACCTACTGCTTCATGGGTAAGAATGTCTTTTATAGTGCCTTTGACCAGTATTTGCGCCTTAGCCGCATGGGCTGCCAGTAAAATGAAGAGGGATAAAAGTACTTTTTTTACCATACCTTATTTTTTTTCAAAACAATCAATTATACGGTAAGCTATTTTTAGGGCTTCAGTGCCGTCTTCAAGGGTTACTACGGGGGTTGTACCGTTGTTTATGGCATCGGCAAAAGTTTCGAGTTCATCAAGTATCGCATTATTTTGGTTTACTTCAGGATTGTCAAAATAGATTTGTTTTTTGACTCCTTCAGCGTTTTGCAGTATCATATCAAAATCACCCGGATTTTCTGGCGCGTCCTTCATTTTTACCACTTCGCACACTTTGTCCAGGAAATCGACGGATATGTAGGCATCTTTCTGGAAGAAGCGCGATTTCCGCATATTCTTCATTGAAATACGGCTCGAAGTAAGGTTGGCGACACAGCCGTTTTCAAATTCAATGCGGGCGTTGGCAATATCGGGTGTTTCGCTTATCACCGAAACGGCGCTGGCATTGATGTTTTTTACAGGGCTCTTTATTACGCTTAATATTACATCAATATCATGGATCATAAGGTCCAGCACCACAGGCACATCGGTACCCCGCGGGTTAAATTCTGCCAGCCTGTGCGTTTCCACGAACATGGGGTTTTGTATCATGTCCTTTGTAGCAATAAAAGCCGGGTTGAAACGCTCTACATGGCCTACCTGCCCCTTTACATTATGCCTGCGTGCAAGCGCTACTATTTCTTCGGCTTCGGCAACAGTATTGGCAATAGGTTTTTCCAGGAACACATGCCTGCCAGCTTCAATAGCTTCCCTGGCACAGTCAAAATGGGAAAGGGTAGGGGTTACGATGTCTACAACATCTACCGCGTTGATAAGTTCAGTAATGCTGCTGAATTTTTTATAGCCAAATTCCTGAGAGACTTTATCTGCGTTTTCGCTGTTCGGGTCATAAAAGCCAACCAGCTCATATTTATCAGACTGGTTGAGCAGGCGAAGGTGTATTTTGCCGAGGTGGCCTGCGCCCAACACTCCAACTTTTAGCATAAAAATAGATTTTAAACAAAAATAGCATTATTTAAGTTCAAAATCCAAAACTGCGGGGTAAAAAAGCTGTCTTTAATTTAATATTTCATTAACATCTTTATACTATCACGGTAACCCTTCACAGTATGGAAATGTTTGCTATTTTAGCAAAAAAATAATACTGTTTTGAAAGATACAGCCAAACACCAGGGGCTGCGCAACCAGCTTGCAGGTATCCTGGAAAAAAAAGGCATTACTGATAAAAATGTGCTGGCGGCCATAAAAAAAATCCCCCGCCACCTGTTCCTCAACTCGTCCTTTGAAGACTATGCCTACCAGGACAAAGCATTCCCCATTGGGGCAGGGCAAACCATTTCGCAACCCTATACCGTGGCTTTCCAGTCACAGTTGCTGCGGGTAGAAAAAGGGCATAAGGTACTCGAAATAGGTACCGGCTCAGGCTACCAGACAGCTGTTTTGTGGGCTATGGGCGCCAATGTGTACAGCATAGAGCGGCAAAATGAGCTTTTTAAAGCCACATCATTATTGCTCCCCAAGCTGGGTATAAGAGCTAAACACCTTTCTTTTGGCGACGGCTACAAAGGGTTGCCGAATTTTGCCCCTTTTGACAGCATTATTGTTACGGCCGGCGCCCCGGTAATACCGCAGGCTTTAATGGCCCAGTTAAAAGTGGGCGGAAGGCTTGTAATACCTGTAGGCGAAGAACACCAGATCATGACTATGCTGGTAAGGAAGAACGAAAAGCAGTTTGAAAAACATGAGTTTGGCGAGTTCAGGTTTGTACCGCTGCTTGAAAACAAGAATTAACCCCCCCAAAATAACCAATAAAAAAACAATTTTATTTATAGCCTTACTTACAGTTGCGGCGCTTAATGCCTAAATAACGGAAAAAGTATGGGATTTACTGCTTTCCAACAAAAGGGAAGAGGCAAGAAAGCTTTTTGATAAAACATGTAAAGCCAAAGCACCGTATGACATGGAACTCCTGGTGCTGGATGCCATGATAGAACAGTAGCGTGATGCTCTATGTGGCAATAATTACTGTGATGTTGTTACTGCCGACTATAAATGAGCTGTTACGCAGCCTTTTAATCCTTAAGTATTTTTATTCTAGCAGGAGTTTTACGATCTTCAGGTTATTCCTGTTTACAAATTCGGCGAAGTAGCCGCTTACGTTAAAGCGTGCATCGCCGCTGCAGCTGGTACATACGGCACGTGTAGCGGGTGCTTTAGGCTTTGCTTCCGCAGTTGCCGGAGCTTTAACAGTAACTTTCTTTGCTGTAGCATTAACCGTTGTTGTGTTTTTTTCTGAAGCAGCCGGTTCCAAATTGTCCTTTTCGTGGGCAAATGCGGCAGCACCAATAGTGAGCAGCAACATAGTAAGTAACTTTTTCATAATGTAGGTTTTAGCAGTTTAATAGTAGTAGTTAATTTATCCTTTAAGCCATGCATCTTTTAATTTGCTTTTTGAAGCATCGGTTGCATGGTAGCCTTCAATTTCTTCACTTGGCAGTACGACTTTACCTTTAAGTTCCTGCTCCTTACCATCTCTTTTTATAGTGACTGCAACCGCATCACCTTCTTTCCAGTTCATGCTGCTCATAATCAAGTCATAGATATTATCAAGATTATACTTTGTGCCGTTGACGGCCACAATTACATCACCAGCTTTTATGCCAAGAGTTTTCATAAAGGCATTTTCATCGGCATTCGGTACCGCTATGATTTCCTGTGACTGGTTTACTGTTATGTAAGGTACCTCTTCATTTTTAAGGAAAGGTGTGCCATTCTTTTTAATTTTCGTTTTTGTTACTCCCACTTTTGCAAAATACTGTTCATAAGGTATAGGTGTTGAACCGGCTACGTAGGTAGCAAAGAATTTTCCGATTTCGGGATTTGTAAGCGAGGTAATCTTAGCGAAAAGCTCATCATCATTAAATGGCTTGCTGCTGCCATAGGTGTTGGAAAGGTCATGCATTAGGTCAAGAACTCCCCTCTGCCCGTTGCTGCTCTCCCTTATTTGTATGTCAATGCACATGGCAATAAGGGCGCCTTTCAGGTAAACGTTGTAATAAGCATCTTTGTAAGGCTGCTCCAGGATGTTTTTGCTCATTTTGGTAAAGTTCATAGTGTCGTCAAAACGCTTGGACGAAGCTATCTTCTCTGCCATCCTCCTGTAAAAATCATCTTCCGAGATAAGCCCCTGGTTAACCTGGAACAGGTTTGCAAAATATTCGGTTACACCTTCATACATCCACAGGTGTTCCGACATTTTAGGGGTATTATAGTTGAAGAAATGAATTTCTTTAGAGTGTACGCTTAGCGGTGTCACAATATGGAAAAATTCATGCGATACAACATCTTTGAGCGTCGATTGCAACTGGTCTGGCTGCATGGCTTCCGGCATTACTACTGTGGTAGATGTTGTATGTTCAAGCGCGCCGAAACCTTTTGCATCATTTTTAGCCATGTCGGAAAGGTATATCAGTATACAGTATTTCTCTGTACTGTTTACAGGACCCAGAAATTTTTTCTGTGCCCGCATCATAGTTTCCATTTCAGGAGTAAGGTCTTTGGCTTTATATGTACCATTAGGCGAATACAGGCTGATAATGATTTCCATGCCGTCAACCGTAAAAGTGGTATAGTCCGGCTTGGAATACATTATAGGATGGTCTACCAGGTCTGCATAACGTGCCGAGAGGAAAACGTCCTTTTCGCTGGAAGTATCGGTGTCCGCCATAGAAGTTGCACCCCAAAGTGTAGCGGGATGTGTTATCGTTACTTCATAAGGAAGTTCTGCTTTATCATCAAAATAGCCTACAAAACCATGGGTATTTATCACAAAGTTTTCGCCTGCGGCAATGTTGGTGCCCGCGGGCGAAAAGACATCATGCACACCACTGCCTTCGGTATCATAAGTGTCATTAACCAGGTAGGTAACTTTCGCTAGCTTTTTAGCGCCGCTAATTTTCCAGGAATTTTCATCGGCTTTTTCAACGTTGAGCTCTTTACCTTTTTTATCATACGCTTTGAAGCCCTCAATAAATTTACCGTAATTGTCAGCGCTGTAGGTGCCGGGAATTATCTTAGGTATAAAATATGTGGCGGTTTCAGAAGAAAAAGGAGGAGGGGTAACAGTAACCATAACCTTGTCATCCTTAACATCCTTTAGGTCAATAGCAACTTTAATGTTATTTGCCTGCTGCTTTTTTTGTGCTATTGCAAAAGTGCAGAAACTCAATGCAAGGGTTATAGTGTAAAAAAATTTTTTCATATTAAATTATTGATTTTTCAATAAGTAGACTGAAAATATGAATTGTTACACGTAAAGGTAAAAAAAATCGTGTACTATTACTTCATCTGGATTTTTATCCAGGATACTATTTCCGAAAGGGCTACAGGCGATAGGGTCTGCTCTATGCTGCTGTATTCTGTGGGCATCCCTGTTCCTGCTTCCTGTAGCAAGTGGTTGAGCCCGTGCAGTAGCTTCACGGTTACTTTCTTATTCCCGCTTTTTTCCGCTGCACGTTTCACGGCATCAAGGTTTGCGGCAGGCGCCACCTGCAGGTCTTTATCACCATTTATGGCAAGTATTGGGCATTTTACCTTTTCAAGGTACGGCGCCGGGTCATTATTAATGAAATATATGTACCAGTCGCTTAAAAGCCCTTCCGCCTGGATCTTCATTGTACGCTTAACTTCGGCTTCTGGTATGCCTTTTGAAATAAATAACGGTTTAAGTTCCCGTTCCATTACCTCATAGAGCCGGCTTTCCATTTTACTTTTATCTTTCTCCTGCCGCAAAACATCATAAATCTTTCGGTTGATAATGCCCAGGCGCGCAAGTTCTTCTTCGGGCATGCCTTGGGCTTTGCCTATAAGATAATTTTGGAGTACCATCTGTTCACTACCTGCAATGTTGCCTCCTGCCATGAGTATCAGGAAAGCGATATCCGGGTTGCCGGCTGCCAGCATGGTGGCAACCGTACCGCCTTCGCTATGGCCTGCGAGGCCAATCTTTTTATGGTTAACGTCTTTCCTCGATTTCAGGTATTGTACAGCTGCCCGGGCATCGGTTACAAAATCTGCGGTAGTTGCTGTTTCAAATTGGCCGCCGGACTGTGCTACCCCCCGGTCGTCAAAACGTAATACGCCTATACCATTCCGCGTAAGGTGGTCTGCCAGGACAAGGAAAGGCTTGTGTCCAGCAAGCTCTTCATCGCGGTTCTGGCCACCGCTGCCGCTTATAAGCACCACAACCGGGTAGGCACCTTCTTTTTTTGGCAGGCTTAGCGTCCCGGCAAGGGTAATACCCGCTTTATCATTTTTAAAAGTAACATCTTCCGTATAGTAAGGGTAAGGCTTAGCAGGCTCCTGTGGGCGTATTTTTTTGGCCGGTTCGGCACCTCTTTTTAGATTAAGTGGCAGTACATAACCGTTTTGGGTCAGTGTACCCTTAAACATATCATTATCATAGGTTGCCTCATAGGTGAAGTTTGCCATGGCTAAAGTGCAGGTCAGCAGGTTGTCTTTAAATGTTACCAAAGATAAGGGGATATCTTTGGCTCCCTGCATTGGGCTGTCCATGGTTGCGCTGTAGCCATTCTCATTTTTAGTAATATTCAGTATAATGGGTAGGTCGCCCTGGGGGAGTGTGACGGCGCCGTTCCATTTCCCGGTAATATCCTGGGCGAAAACTGCAATTGTCGTGATAAAGGCTAAAGCCGTAAGGGTATATTTCATTTTTTAATTGGATTGTATTTGTGTAAAAATAAAAAACTCCTGCCTTAGCAGGAGGGTTTTCAGTAAAATTTATTTTTTATGTAGTACCTCGAATCGAGTTCATCGTCAAATTCATCGGGTACGGGTTTGGGTTTCGGTTTCCTGGCCGCCACTTTTTTCTTCCAGAGTTCAAAATTATCAGCCGATAACCTTTTCCGCATAATTTCGGTAACTTCTTTTTCAGCTACGCCAAACTCTTTTTTAATTTCTTCAAAAGGTTTCCTTTCTTCCTGTGCCAGTGTAACAATCCTGTCAATTGCTTCCTTGCCTAATTCTAATCGGTTGCTTTTTTTCATCAGATGAAAAATTAAATCAAAACAAAATAGTGTTTAAGGTTCATACTTCAATATTAATAAAAAAAACAATTTATTGTAACAGATAAATCATCTTTTTAACTTTATTTAAAATAGAAATACTTAAGCAAGCCTTAAATTAAAAATTATCATTAATTGAAATTTAAAGCCGGTAATGTTTAAATAATTTAACGGTAAGGCGAATGTGCGTTAACAGTGCAAAAAGAAAGTTAATTCTTATATATTGCTTTAGGACCTCATGGCTATAAGGCCTATGCTTATTTATTTTTTAGCGTTAACATTCATGATGATTATAGCGGCAATAATAAGGATAATGCCAAACCACTGCAATACAGAAACTTGTTCCCCTAACAGGACAAAAGCCATTGTAACCGATACCGGAAGTTCCAGCGATGATACAATACTGCCTAGCCCTATACCCGTGTGCGGAAACCCTGCATTCAGAAGCATAGGAGGGATGATGGTGCCAAACAGGGAAAGCAGGATACCCCATTTGAGGAATATATCCAGATTGAAAGTGCCAGTCCAGGTATAGGCAGCAAAGCCGAAAACAATAACTGCGCCGCCCATCAGCATAAAAAGGCTGCGCTGTGCTGATGACAGGTGAGTGGCAACACGGTTTGATGTAAACATGGTAGTAGTAAATGAGGCTGCGGCAAGCATACCCCAGGTAATGCCGCGCCAATCTGATTGTAAATCTTTTTCCAGGAGGTTTGTGGCCATGGCCGTACCCGCAAGTACAATGATTACGGCTATGATTTTTTTTGGTGATGGAAAGCTTTTTGTCAGCAGGGCTTCAAGCACTACTCCCATCCATACTGTTTGCATGAGCAGTACTATACCTATAGACACAGGGATGTACTTAACGGCAAGGTAATAAAAAAGGCTGGTAAGCCCAAGTGAAGTGCCTGCCAGCATAAGGTAAAAAACATTACTGCCGGAGGGCCTGGTTACATTACTGCTTCCCCTGCGCGCACGCTGGAACGCGTTGATGAGCAGCAGGCCTAGCAGCCCCAGTATGAACTGTGAAGAGGTAACCTCGGCTGTGGTATACCCTTCTTTGTAGGATAATTTTACAAATGTAGCCAGCATGCCGTAGCTTGTGGCGCCAAGGCCTACCAGTACTACACCTTTTATTATATTGTTTTTCATTATACCTTTATAAAAAGCGCGCAAAGATAGCATATTGTGCCTAATGATAATACTATTTTGTATCATACTGAAGTTATAGGTAAAAATCTACACTCGTGCTTTATGAATAAACCTGCCTTACTGTTGCTGCTCGTGTATATATGTTGTGCACACGCCGATAAGCAAAATCCGACTACCGCAAATTATACCGGCCGGCATAAAGAAGCGCTTGCTTACTGCAGGGAGAAAGGATTTTGTACAGTTTATTATTTGCTGGCTGACCTAAGTATCCATTCTGGCAGGGACAGGTTTTTTGTATATGATTTTCAAAAGCGGAAAATTACAGATAAAGGACTGGTTACCCACGGCAGCTGTGATGTTTTTGAAGATAATCCCGGAAAATATGAAAACGCAAAATTTGATAACCGAGATGGAAGCCATTGCTCCTCTGGAGGGAAGTACAAAATAGGTAAACGCGACTACAGTTCCTGGGGCATTAAGATAAAGTACTGGCTGGAAGGACTGGAACCTTCCAACAGCAACGCGAAGCAGAGGGTAGTTGTGCTGCACTCCTGGGAAGCGGTTGCCAACGAAGAAATTTACCCGCAGTACAGCCCTTTAAGCTGGGGCTGCCCAGCTGTATCAGATGAGTTTATGAAGATGCTCGATACAAAACTACAGGCTACTGATAAGCCTGTGCTGTTATGGGTGATTAAATAGTTGTAAGCTAAATGATGAAAAAGATTCAAAAGCCTTGCCACTAAATGGTAATAAGTTCCGCCGTCGCAATTACAACATCCCGGATTAATTTTANTGTCTCTTTAGTTGAAACTATTTTGTTGAATTTTGAACGGTCTAATTTTGATATAATCTGAGAAAACAAAGCTATATTTGTCATAAGAATGGTTTTTGTTTTTTTTGTCACCTCAAAGGTAAACTTTGAGTTAAAAACTAACCATTCTTTTTTTTATTGTTTAGGACGCTATTGTTTTAAAAACACTTTTTTTTCTAAAATTTGTGATACGCGAGCAATTATTAATTGGGTTGATATCGAAAACGAATATTATAAGCTTTTAAAAGAATGTTTAAAGAAGAGGGAAAATACACAGGTAAAAAAGCTTAATGAAGAATTTGAAGATGTAAAAAAGCTGTTAGAGCAATATTTAATTGAGGAGGTTGAAGAGAAATATATATTATCGGTTTCTGATAATGTTTCTGATATTTTTAAGAAAAAGAACTACGACCATAAAGAGGCTGAACGTTTTTTAAAAGAGTTACAGAGTGTTGACAGCAAAATTTATGAAGCTAAAATACAAAATCCCCTTTTAACTGGTACGGCTTTTAAAATTGACACAATTAAGTTCTTGAACTTTAATTACACATCATTATTAAGTACTAGCATCTTAAACTTAGAGAAAAATATATTCAAAGAAATTCAGATACATGGAAAATTAAATGATCCAAATAATAAAGTAAACTTTGGATTTGGGGATGAGATGGATGATGACTACGGGGCTATTGAAAAGAAGGATGATAATGAGTACTTGAAAAATATAAAGTCTTTTGCATATCTAAATACATCTAATTACAAGAAAACTATTGACTTTTTAGAGCTTGATAAATTTCAGGTTTATATCATGGGGCACTCCTGCGGATTGTCAGACAGGATATTGCTAAATAAAATTTTTGAACATAAAAACTGCTGCTCCATTAAAATTTATTATCATAAAAACGGTGATAATGATAATTATACTGATATTGCACAAAACATATCAAGGCACTTCAATAAAAAGGAAATGATGAGGGAAAGAATTGTAAATAAAACGCTTTGCGAGCCTTTGCCTCAAACACAACTGCCTTTGAAATAAAATAATTCACATTAGTGAGCCGTTAAATTATTTACACACCCCAAACCCCTCTCAAGAGGGGAATAGCTACACTTAAAGTTGTGGGACAAGCGGGTAACTTTAAACTTCAAACCTGAAACAAGATTAAGCGTTCATTAGCTCCTCAATCTCGTCAGCCTCAATAGGTATGTTGGCCATCAAGTTAAAAGGTGCCCCGCTCTCCTGTAGTACCACATCATCTTCAATACGTATGCCGAAGCCTTCTTCAGGTATATAAATGCCGGGTTCTACAGTAAACACCATGTTGGCCTGCATAGGCTCGTGCAGCAGCCCGTAATCGTGCGTGTCAAGGCCCAGGTGGTGCGATGTGCCGTGCATAAAATATTTTTTATACGCCAGCCAGTCCGGGTTTTGGTTCTGCACGTCGGCATGGTCTATAAGCCCCAGGCCTATAAGTTCTGAGGTCATTATTTTACCTACCTCTACGTGGTACTCTTTCCACAACGTTCCCGGCACCAGCATCTTTGTAGCCTCATCCTTCACTTTCAGTACCGCGTTATAAACCGCCTTCTGCCTTTCGGTATAGCGGCCGCTAACCGGTATGGTACGGGTAAGGTCGCTGGAGTAGTTGGCATATTCGGCAGCCACATCAAGCAGCAGCAGGTCGCCCGCCTTGCATTCCTGGTTGTTCTGCACATAGTGCAGCACATTGGCATTTTTGCCCGATGCCACAATGGGGCCGTAGGCAAAACCTTTAGAGCGGTTGCGCACAAACTCGTGCAGCAGCTCGGCCTCTACCTCATATTCCATTACACCCGGCTTTACAAATTTCAGCAGGCGGCGGAAACCCTTTTCAGTGATATTACATGCTTTTTGTATCAGGGCAATCTCTTCCGCTTCTTTAACCGAGCGCAGGCGCTGCAGTATCGGGTTGCTCTTGGCTACCTGGTGCGCGGGGTATTTCTCTTTCCACCATTTTACAAAACGGTCTTCACGCGTTTCGGTTTCCACAGCCGAACGGTAATGCTCGTTGGTGTTGATGTATATAGTTTCGGTATAGGTCATGATCTCGAACAACACCTTGTGGAAATCCTTCAGCCAGTGCACCGTCCTGATGCCCGATACCTCAAATGCTCTTTCTTTAGTAAGCTTCTCCCCTTCCCATACTGCAATGTGCTCATTGGTTTCACGTAAAAAAAGCATTTCACGCTGGTGCTCATAAGGCGCATCCGGGCAAAGCAGCAGGATGCTTTCTTCCTGGTCAACCCCGCTCAGGTAAAAAATGTCGCGGTGCTGCTGGAACGGCATGGTACTGTCGGCACTAATAGGGTAAATATCGTTAGAATTAAAAACCGCTACGCTCTTAGGCTTCATGTGTGCTGTAAATTTCTTGCGGTTTTTTATAAAGAGGTTGCTGTCTATTTGTTCGTATTTCATGTTTTCTGATTTAATGAATGTCAAAAATAAAGTTTTGCGGCTAAACAGTTATTATAGTCGGGCAATTATTGTTCATCTTCAGGCTTCGGATGTATATTTGTGTTCAAATATACCATCATGAAAAAATTGTTGTTCTTCATATTTGCCTTTTCCCTTACCGCCACAGCCCAGGATAAGCAACCGTACCAGCTTTACTCGGCTGACGGTAAAAAAACCACCTACAAAAAGCTGCTTACCGCTTCAGCAAATTCCGAAGTGGTATTATTTGGCGAACATCATGATAATTCGGTTATGCACTGGCTGCAGCTGGAACTTACAAAAGACCTTGCCGAAAAAAAGAGCCTGGTGCTTGGCGCTGAAATGATTGAGGCCGATAACCAGGACGAACTTGATAAATACCTTGCCGGGCAGGTAAACCAAAAGGCTTTTGATACACTGGCACGCCTGTGGCCCAACTATAAAACCGATTATAAGCCACTGGTTGACTTTGCAAAGGATAAAAAGTTCCCTTTTGTTGCTACCAATGTGCCAAGGCGTTATGCCAGTATGGTGTACAAGGGCGGCTTTGAGGCGCTGGAGAAGCTAACCGCTGAAGAAAAGGCGTGGATAGCCCCCCTGCCGATAGCGTATGATGCAAGCCTGCCCGGCTATAAGGCCATGCTGGAAATGTCCGGAGGACACGGAGGGGATAACCTGCCTAAAGCGCAGGCGGTTAAAGATGCTACCATGGCTTATTTTATTGCGCTGAACTTAAAATCGGGATCCTTATTTATCCACTATAACGGAACGTACCACAGCGATAACTATGAAGGTATAAACTGGTACCTGAAAAAACTGAAGCCGCAACTTAAAATCCTGACTATTGCGGCGGTTTCACAAAAAGACATCGATACCTTAGAAAAAGAGCATCTGAAAAAAGCCGATTTTATACTGGTTGTAGATGAAGACGTAACCAAAACGCACTGACAATGACAACAGAGACTGAACGCAAGTTCCTTGTACTGACAGATGATTTTAAAGGCCAGGCAGCCTCACAAAAACGTATAGTGCAGGGATACCTCAGCTCACATCCCGACCGGACGGTACGAGTACGCATTAAAGGCACAAAAGGCTACCTGACCATAAAAGGCCGGAGTAATGAAAGCGGCACTACAAGGATGGAATGGGAAAAAGAAATACCTGTAGCCGATGCAGAGCAGTTATTGGCCTTGTGTGAGAAGGGCATAATAGAAAAAGTGCGTTACGAAATACCTCATGGGCAGCATTTGTTCGAGGTAGATGTTTTTAGTGGCGATAATCAGGGGCTTATAATTGCCGAAGTTGAACTGGCTGCTGAAGGCGAATCTTTTTCAAAACCTGCCTGGCTGGGCGCTGAAGTTACGGGCAATGAAAAATATTACAACGCATTCCTGAGCATTACTCCCTATAAAATGTGGAAAGACCTATAAATTGCCAGGAAGAGTATACGCCAGGAAAATTAAAAAAGCCTCAGCTGTTCGCCCCGGGTACCATCAAACAAGTCGGTACGCAAATCAGGGATATCCCTGCCTGAAAAGTATTTTTGCCTGCCTATGCGAAAGGTATTGTGTATCATATCCGCTATATTGCCCTCCCCTGTTTTACGCTTAAAAGGTTTTTTTTCGCCCAATTTTCCACCATGCATTGACCGGATTTGGTGCAGCACCTTATCTTTCCGGTCAGGGTAGTGTTCCCCGAGCCAGTCAATAAAAACAGGTTCAACGGTATCATTAAGCCTTACCAGTGTATAGCCAAAGCTGCCGGCGCCTTTATCAGCAACGGTTTTTACAATTTTCAGTATTTCCGGAGTGTTTAGCCCCGGTATCATAGGCGCAATCATTATATGTACAGGAATACCGGCACCGGAAAGCGTTTCTATTGCCTATAGCTTGTTGCTTACAGAAGAAGTCCTTGGCTCAAGTTTCCGGCGAAGGCCTTCATCAATGGTGGGTATGCTAAGCGAAACGGTAACAAGGTTTTTTTCTGCCAGTTGCGTAAGTATATCAATATCACGTGTTACCAGCGCGTTCTTGGTAAGGATGTTAACCGGGTGGCGGTAATCAAGAAAAACCTGTAATATCCTGCGGGTAATGCCCAGTTTTCGCTCAACGGGCTGGTAACAATCCGTATTGCCCGACAGGAGTATGGGTTCTGCCTTATAGCCTCTCTTTGTAAAGAATTGTTCTAAAAGTTCAGGTGCATTTTTTTTTACCAGTATCTTCCGCTCAAAATCAATTCCCGCACTGTAACCCCAGTATTCATGTGTCGGCCTGGCAAAACAATAGGCGCAGCCATGCTCGCAACCCTGGTAAGGGTTCATGGAATATGCCATCATAAGGTCGGGACTTTTTACGGGGTTAACAATCGTCTTCGGAAAAATCTCCAGTATTGCTGTCTTTGCTACAGTCTCTTCAAAATCATCATCATAAACAGATTTTTCGTAGCGGTTCTTTATGAAGTGGTTGTGTATATTATGTACCGCTCCCTGCCCTTTAATTTCCTTTTTCATATCCTCCCCAATTTATTGACGCAAGATACAAACTATATAAGAATATTTTCTTAATTAAGAAAATATTATCACAAAAAATACCCGCTTACCGCATGTATTTGGCTAACATAAACAAGCAATAAACCGTAATTTTAACCGGATAAAAAAGGAATTCCCGGCTATACTTACTTCCCAACTGCCGCCAAGGGCTTTGACAGGTTGATTATGGCTTCGAACTGCCTGTATCTGCTATCAATAAAGCTAAGTTCTGATTTTAAGCATTATCTTAGGCGATAAGCACACTGTAGTGTAAAAGCTCAGCCGGATAATCCGCCGCTTTTTTGTATGAAATTTTAGGCAAAGGTACGGGTTGGGTTTGTTTTATTTGGAGCAGCCGGCTAAGCGCATAGTACAAAGGCCTGCACCTGCTGTACGCTATATCTCCCGCCGCCATAAGCGCGGCGGCGGGAGGATGCCGCTCCCATCAGGGCTAATACGGGAATTAGCGCCTTTATAATTACCTATAAAACTTTATGGCCATAAGTGGTTTGACAATTTCAAATAAACTTCCTGATTCCCATGATAATGCCCAGATGAACCCCTTCATGATAATTATTAAATATAATCCCGTCTTCAATACTCAAAAGGCGAAAGCCGAGTTCTGTATTGCGTTCGCTGTAAGCTGTAAAAAGCCCGTTGCGGTAATCTTCGGCGGTTTTATCAATAGTTGGAAAAAGCAAATCCCTGATTGCATCAGCTTCTTCCTGTGTGACATTGCTTTCCGGCCTGGTGCCGCGCATATACCGTGTTATCATTTCCTTGCTAACCATGGGTTCCAGCCCCGAACAGGTATAGGTGAGCATTTGCTGCGATACTATAATATGCCCTATATTCCAGATGAGGTTGTTTTTAAAGCCGGCAGGGACATTATTAAGCTGTTCGAGCGTATATCTTTCAAATAAGCGGCTGTAAACTTCCCTGCTGGTGCGGGTGATGCTAAACTGTTTTTCCATTGAATACCATTTTCAGGATAAAAGTAATCAATTATACGTATGGAAACTATTCTGCATGGAAAACATATATCCGGATCCAGACTGTAGACAGAGACATAGACTTTTTTATATTTGCTCCATGAAAGCAATATTCTACCTTAAAACCTGCGATACCTGCAGGCGAATACTGAAACAGCTCCCCAACACAGAAAAATTTGAACTGCGTGAAATAAAATCACAACCCATAACACCTGCTGAACTGGAAGAGATGCAACGGCTCGCAGGCAGTCATGAAGCGCTTTTCAGCCGTAAGGCAACATTGTATAAAGAGCGGGGGTTAAAAGATGTAAACCTCACAGAAGAAGACTACCGAAACCTGGTACTGGAACACTACACCTTCCTGAGCCGGCCGGTCATTGTGGACAGTGAGAACATCTTCATCGGCAACAGCCCCAAAACTGTTGAAGCAGCCATAAGCCATTTCAGCAATGAGTAAAAGGAACCTCGCCCTGCTGGCAGCCACAATAGTATCGGTTATCTACGGAGTTACCTTCACCATAGCCAAAGATGTGATGCCCCTGTATGTAAAGCCTTTCGGTTTTATAGCGCTCAGGGTGGGCGGTTCGGCGCTCCTGTTCTGGCTATGCTCCTTGTTTATTACTAACCAAAAGGTAGCATTTAAAGATTTTCCACGCATAGCCGCAGCGGCATTTTTCGGCGTGGCCCTTAATATGCTTACTTTTTTTGAAGGGCTAAGCCTTACTTCGCCTATAATGGCTTCGGTACTAATGGTTACTACGCCCATGATAGTACTTCTGCTTTCGGCAATAGTGGCCAGGGAAAAGATTGTAGGCCGCAAAGCCTTTGGCATAGTACTGGGCCTGGCGGGTACTATTGCACTTATACTCTACGGCAAATCTGCGGGTACCGGTGAAAACGCCCTGTGGGGTAACTTCCTTGTTTTTGTCAATGCGGTTTCCTATGGCTATTACCTCATCATAGTAAAAAAACTTATGGATAAATACAACGCCTTTGCTTTTGTAAAATGGATTTACCTGTTTGGCTTCATTATGGTACTCCCTTTTGGCTGGGCGCAGCTTCAGCAGGCGGCATGGCAGGCCATACCTGTAAACGTGAGCCTGAAAATAGCTTTTGTTGTTATTTTTTCAACCTTCCTGACCTACCTGCTCAACCTGCTTTCGATGAAACAGCTAAAACCCGTAACTGTGGCCGTTTTTATATACCTTCAGCCTGTTTTCGCGACTGTTTTTGCTATTGGCCTGGGCAAAGACAGCCTTACGGTAGTTAAACTGGTTTCGGCATTGCTCATCTTCGGCGGGGTGTACCTCGTGACCATGCCAGCCGGGAGAAAGCAGGGCACACCTTCCGGTGGTGTAGCGCCACAGGATGCCGCCCCGTGATACCATGGTTAAAATTTATTACCTTTGTCGCTTTAAAATTTCTGCATGATACAATCAATGACCGGTTTTGGAAAGGCGTCATTGCAACTGCCTTCAAAAAAAATAACTGTTGAGATAAAGTCGCTGAACAGCAAGGGCCTGGACCTGAGCGTCAGGATGCCTTCGGCCTTCCGGGAGATGGAACTGGGGCTGCGAAACACTATAGCGCAACGCCTGGAGCGCGGTAAAATTGATTTTTCACTATATGTGGAAATCACCGGTGAGGAAACCTCTTCTAAAGTAAATATTCCCATTGTAAAAGCTTATATAAACCAGCTCAAAGAAGTAGTAAACGGCGACGAAACAGAACTGCTGAAAATGGCCGTACGCATGCCCGACGCCCTAAAGACAGAACGTGAGGATATAGACGAAGGTGACTGGAACCTCATACAGGGCGTTATTGAAGAAGCACTGGACAATATCCATAATTTCCGTGTGACGGAAGGCGTGGCGCTGGAGAAGGAATTCCTTGTGCGGATATCAAACATCCTGGCCCTTATGAATGAAACCGTGGCGCTTGACGGCGAACGCATACAAAATGTAAAAACCCGCCTGCACAGCGCTATTGAAGAACTAAAGCTCAACGTGGATGAAAACCGTTTTGAGCAGGAGCTCATATACTACCTGGAGAAGATGGATATAACCGAGGAAAAAGTAAGGCTGGAAAACCACCTGAATTACTTCATAGAAACACTTGCCGGCACCGAGGCTAACGGGCGAAAACTGGGCTTCATCACCCAGGAAATGGGCCGGGAGATCAATACCATGGGCTCAAAATCAAACCATGCCAAAATGCAGAAGCTGGTAGTGCAGATGAAGGATGAACTTGAAAAGATAAAAGAACAGGTACTCAACGTACTGTAGTTACCGGTTGCCAAACCACCAACCGACAACCATCAACCACCAACCGACAACTAAACAACACCATGAACAAAGGAAAACTAATTGTATTTTCCGCTCCTTCAGGATCGGGCAAAACCACCATAGTAAGGCACCTGCTGGGGCAGCCCGACCTCAACCTTGAATTTTCGGTATCGGCCGCAACGCGTGAACCGCGCGAAGGTGAGGTAAGCGGAAAAGATTATTATTTTATGCCGCTTAAAGAGTTTAAGCAGCATATAAAAAATGAAGATTTTGTGGAATGGGAAGAAGTATATCGTGATAATTTTTACGGTACGCTGAAAAGTGAAGTAGAGCGAATCTGGGCTAAAGGCAAAAATGTAATATTTGATATTGATGTGGCCGGCGGGCTACGGATAAAGAAAAAGTTTCCCGGAGAAACACTGGCTGTTTTTGTAAAGCCGCCAAGCATTGATGAACTGAAGATACGCCTCAAGAAGCGTTCCACGGAAAGTGATGATAAGATAAATATGCGGATTGCCAAAGCATCGGTTGAAATGGCCACAGCGCCGCAGTTTGATACCATCATTAAAAATTACGACCTTGAAATAGCTAAGGATGAAGCTTATAAACTGGTAAAAGCGTTTGTAGGCCCTCAAATCCGGTAAGGAGCGTAACAGCAGGCTGCCTTTGTACCTGCCAAACATTATAAACAACAACAGGATAATGAAAGTAGGCCTTTATTTCGGTACATTTAATCCTGTCCATACCGGGCACCTGGCTATTGCCAACCATATGGCAGAATTTAGCGGGCTGGACCAGGTGTGGCTGGTAGTAACACCACATAATCCCCATAAAAAGAAGAGTACCCTTCTCGATGACCACCAACGCCTTCACATGGTGTTCCTGGCTACGGAAGATTATGATAAACTAAAGCCCTCAGATATTGAATTCAGGCTTCCGCAGCCCAATTATACTGTCCACACGCTGGCTCACCTGCAGGAGAAGTTCCCACAGCACCGGTTCTCACTGATTATGGGAGAGGACAACCTTAACTCGCTCCACAAGTGGAAAAATTATGAGGTGATACTGGAAAACCACGATATTTACGTTTACCCGAGGGTTACGCCTGAAGTACTTCTGCCGGAGCTTCAAGGGCATCCACACATCCATAAAACAGATGCGCCCATAATGGAAATATCATCAACATTTATCCGCAACTGCATTAAAGCAGGAAAAAACATCCGCCCTTTGCTGCCGCACAAAGTTTGGGAATATGTAACGCATAATCTTTTTTACAGGAAGTAATGCCGGGAGCGCCGGAGTTTAAGGAGGCTTTAACAGTAATAGCAACCGTTTTTTGTAAATTTAGCCATAAAAATAAAAGGCAGTAAAGAAAAACCGTACTGCCTTTTAAAACACCAAAAACAAAAAATTTAACTAACCTGAAAATGTAATCCTCGTTTTAAATTAAAACTTATTAGTAAAACGCAACAGGTATTTTCTTATTGTATGCAGCGTGATTATTATTGAAGTGGTTTAAACTTATTTGTTAAATAAAAAAGGGTTGAC
>NZ_NOXV01000285.1 GCF_002251835.1 Flavobacterium cyanobacteriorum | reverse complement strand
TAAAAACTAACCATTCTTTTTTTTATTGTTTAGGACGCTATTGATTATGACATAAAATTAATTTAAAAATCTTAGGATTTTTAATAAATAAATGTTAAAAGTTAAAATATATATACCAATAAATATCATCCACTTTACCAATGCGAAACTACAGCCTTTATTAGTTTATCTCACTAATAAGCAGTACCTTTGCACCAATTTTAAAAATATACATGAATAAATTTGAACAATTAGGATTGAATGAGTCGCTTCTGAAAGCGATAAGCGATCTCGGGTTTGAAACCCCGTCAGAAGTACAGGAAAAAGCGATCCCCCTTTTATTAGAAAAAGATACCGATATAGTAGCACTTGCCCAGACAGGCACAGGGAAAACCGCTGCTTTTGGTTTTCCGCTTATACAAAAAATAAATCCTGAAAACAGGAACACACAAGCCCTTATACTTTCACCTACGCGTGAACTTTGCCTGCAGATTACCAACGAAATAAAAAATTACTCTAAGTATGTAAAAGGCCTCCACACCGTGGCGGTTTACGGCGGCGCCAGCATTACCGAGCAGGCTAAGGATGTGAGGCGTGGCGCACAAATTATTGTAGCCACACCCGGAAGGATGCAGGACATGATCAACCGTGGTTTTGTTGATATTTCAGCCATAGACTTCTGCATACTTGACGAAGCCGATGAAATGCTGAACATGGGCTTTTATGATGATATTGTAGCTATACTTTCCACATCGCCTGATGAGAAAAGCACCTGGCTGTTTTCGGCCACTATGCCACAGGAAGTAGCACGCATAGCACGGGAGTTCATGAGGAAGCCCCTTGAAATTACGGTAGGGCATAAAAACTCTGGCTCTTCAACCGTATCCCATGAGTATTACCTGGTAAACGCACGCGACCGGTATGAGGCCCTTAAACGCCTTGCCGATGCCAATCCTGATATATTCTCGGTAGTATTTTGCCGCACAAAAAGGGATACACAGGCTATTGCCGAAAAACTTATTGAAGACGGCTACAATGCAGCCGCACTCCATGGCGACCTTTCGCAGGCACAGCGCGATGCGGTAATGAAGTCGTTCCGCAACAGGCAGATACAAATGCTGGTGGCTACTGATGTTGCCGCAAGGGGTATTGACGTGGATAATATTACCCATGTTATAAACTACCAACTGCCTGATGAAGTGGAGACCTACAACCACCGCAGTGGCCGGACAGGGCGTGCCGGTAAGCTGGGTACTTCTATAGTTATCATTACCAAGAGCGAGTTACGCAAAATTTCGGCCATAGAGCGCATCATTAAGCAGAAGTTTGAAGAAAAAACAATCCCTTCCGGTATTGAGATCTGCGAGATTCAGCTTTTCCACCTGGCCAACAGGATAAAAGATGTGGAAGTTGACCATGAAATTGATGCTTACCTCCCTGCTATATATGAGGTAATGAAAGACCTTACCAAGGAAGAACTTATTAAGAAAATGGTTTCGGTGGAGTTTAACCGTTTCCTTAACTATTATAAAAAAAATAAAGACCTTTCGGCACAAAAAGCCGGTGATAAAAAAGATTTTGTTTCAGGCGATGGTGCGGTACGCTATTTTGTCAACATCGGCTCACGGGATAACTTTGACTGGATGAGCCTTAAAGACTTCCTTCGTGATACGCTTGGCCTTGGCCGTGACGATATATTTAAGGTGGATGTTAAGGAAGGGTTTTCTTTTTTCAATACCTATGCCGATCATGCCGAAATGGTTCTTGACACTCTTAACAGCCTGCACCTTGAAGGCCGCCGGATCAACGTTGAAGTATCCAAGAACGACGGCAGCAGCAATAACCGCCGCCGGGACCATAATGGCCGTAACAGCGGCAGTGGTTTCGGGAGGAACGAACGCAGCAGCGAAAGGGCAGGCCGCAGGGGTGATTCTTTCAGTAGTAAGGGCCAGTCATCCGGGCGCGGCGACCGCGCACCGAGAAGAAGCGAGCCTAAAAATGATGCTGCACGCGGCGCCAGGGAAAGAAGGCTCAGGCGCGGTTAAAAATAAAATCGGCACATAATTATATACTAACTACAAAATATCACGTTTGTTTACTACTTTTACCTTACTAAATAAGCTAATGAGATATTTTGTAGTTTTTTTATTTTGCCTGTTTACATTTCCCATTTTCTCACAGGCTAAACAACAACCGTCTAAAATTAACGGCACCATAGTTAATGACGGTACATTGTTGCCTGTATCAGGTGCAAACATTATAAACATCAATACGGTTAAAGGTACGGTTACAGACGAAAGGGGGAACTTCAGCATTGAAGCATCCGTAAATGATACGCTGCATGTTTCCATGATAGGGTATACTTCTTTAAAGGTAAGGGTTACCGGCGACTGGATAAAATTCAGGAATACTACAAAAATACCGCTTACCGAAAGGGCTTATACCCTACAGGAGGTCACAATCAATAAATACAACCTTACAGGTTACCTTGTCATCGACTCAAAACTCGCCCCGGTAAAGGATGATTACCGCTACAGTATTGCCGGCCTTAATTTAGGGTATGAAGGTGGTGACAGGTCCCCGGGCGCTTTCAAAAAAGTAGTTAGTGCTGTTTTTAACCCTGCCGACCTGCTGCATAATGTATTTGGCAAAAAAGGTACTGAAATGCGGAAGCTGCGCGATATGAAAAAAGATGACACCGTACGCAATGCGCTGGCATCCAAATTTGACCGTGAGACACTTGCCGCGCTGCTCGGTGTGAGCAAAGAAGATATAGCAGGCATACTGGAACGGTGCAATTATTCAGAAACCTTTATCAAAACTGCTAACGACCTACAGATAATGGATGCCATAAGCGGCTGCTATGAAGAGTACAAAGTACTGAATAAAGACTAACACTTTTATATTTATAATCGATCTGCTGTTTCAGCTAAGTAGCGTTCCGTAACAAAATCAATATCTTTTATAGATTTTCGTGTCCAGTCAATACGTTTTTCAAGTATTTCATCTGCTGTAAGCCCCCACTCCACAGCCGATTTTCGCAGCCTTGATGTTAGGTTTTGTATGATAATAGCAGCCGATGAGGCTATATTAAGGCTTTCTGTAAAGCCAACCATGGGTATCTTTAAAAACCCGTCTGCCTGTGCCATGACTTCTTCCGAAAGTCCCATTTTTTCAGTACCAAAAAACAAAGCGCTACGCTCTGATATATCAAAATCATCAATATAACAGGATTCGCTATGGGGTGTTGTGGCAATTATCTTATAGCCCTGCCCCTTTAATTTTTCAATACAGGCCTCAGTGTTATCATAACGGTATATGTCAACCCATTTTTGCGCACCGAGCGCGATTTCCTTATCTATTTTCTTACCATACTTCTCTTCAATTACATGCAGCTCCTGTACGCCAAATACTTCACAGGTGCGCATCACAGCACTGGTATTGTGCAACTGGTATATATCTTCCACGGCAACAGTAAAGTGCTTTGTACGGAGTTTTAATGTATTTATAAAATTCTGCTTCCTGCTCTCTGTAATGAAACCTTCCAGGTAATCAAGATAGGCAGTATCGGTAGTATTTTTCATTCAGGTGTAAGATATGTTATAAATTTTTCTTTATTTTGGTAGTATCCAAATAAAAAGTATGACACAGGAAGAATTATTGCCGCTAATTTACAAAAAAGACAATAAAGCCTTTACCCTGCTTTATGACATGTATTCAAAAAGCCTTTATGGTATAGTTTTTAATATTATAAAAGATAAAGAAGAATCTGAAGACGTGCTGCAGGAGATCTTTGTGAAGATTTGGAAGAATATAGATACGTATAATGAAAGCAAAGGCAGGTTTTTTACCTGGATACTCAATATAGCCCGCAATGCTGCAATTGACCGTTTGCGTTCTAAGTCTCTCAATAACAACCGAAAAAACCTCTCAGTTGATAATTTCGTACATATACTTGACTACAACAGCGCTACAATCAATAAAATTGACGCCATTGGCATAAAAGAATTTATAAACAAACTTAAACCAAAATGCATACGGCTTATTGATTTACTCTTTTTCAAAGGCTATACCCAGCAGGAAGCTTCGGAAGAACTTGAAATACCGCTTGGGACGGTGAAAACACAGAACCGTAACTGCATCAATGAATTAAGGAATATTTTAAAAATATCATGAACAGAGAGTATATAGAATCAGGAATACTGGAGCTTTATGTCTTTGGCCTGCTTAGCGAAAGTGACATGCAGGAGGTGCAGCAAATGGCAGCAAAACATAAGGATATAGAGCAGGAAATTGTGGCTATTGAACAAGCAGTTGTAAACCTGTCATATAGTGTCTCACCCCATCTTTCGGCAGAAAACTTTGAAAAAATACGACAGAAACTGATTGAAAAACATGATGGATTTATAGTTATGCAGCCACGCAGGGACACGTTTGCCCAATATCTAGGATGGGCTGCAGCGGTAGTACTGCTTTTCGGGCTCGGTTTCCAGTATTACAGGTATAATGAAGTGGTTGAAGAAAATACAAAGGTTGTAGCACAGCGTTCTCAATTTGAACAGCTTGTAGCCAGCCTTGAAAAGAAGAATAATGCTACCGAAGAGGCACTTTCGGTTATTAGGGGCAAAAATACCGCAACCGTGCGGCTTGCGGGGCAGGCAGTGGCGCCACAGGCTTATGCCAGAGTATATATAGACCGTGATGCCAAACAAACCTATGTTGATGTTGCCGGCCTGCCTGAGCCGCCAAAAGGGAAAGTTTACCAGGTATGGGCGCTTAAGCTTAACCCGCTTGCCCCAACAAGTATTGGTATAATTGCGAGTACTACGGATAAAAACGGCATTTTCACAGTGGATACCTATGAAGGTGCAGAAGCCTTTGGTATCACACTGGAACCGGAAGGCGGCAGCCCTTCACCTACACTGGAACAATTATATACACTGGGTAAAGTATAAAATATTGGTGGTGTATACTTTTGCTATAATTAGTAGCTTGCAAAATATAATTAGCACTTTAATGAGTGGCTCATCAATCTTGTGTGCATTTATACTCATATCAAACCCGCTAAAAGTTAATAAAAAAGGTAACCTGCTTTTAGGCATGTTTATTATATCTATATTTTTTTCAGATATTGAAACCCTTGCCAATGTTAATAATACCACTATAACAAGCAGTGTTGCTGTTGCATTTCTTTTCTTTTCGTGGGCCATGATGGGCCCCCTGTTTTACCTCAGCGTGCAGGGATTTGTACATCCTGACAAAATAATAGTAAAAAATGTGATTATCCATGCGCTGTTTCCGGGTGCCATGACAATTGTTTTTTATTTCATATATGAAACAAAAGCGTTTACGGTTTATAATGATGCCCTTGTAACTTATTTCCAGATACCGTTGGTATCGTTTTATTGCTTTCTTGCTTACAGGGCGCTTGACAGGCATAATAAAAAGCTGCTCCTGTATAGCTCCAACACCCAAAAAACAAACCTCAGCTGGCTTTCAAAAATTATTTTCTTAGTTACGGCGATGTCAGCTGTTTTTATTATTGATATCATCACACATATAGATAATGACGATTTTATGTACATTTATTCCGCAATTTATTATGCAGGTATCATCATTATAACCTATTACACAATACGGCAACAGGAAATATACCCTGATAATAGAGAGGAACGGAAAATTATATTTGAACTCATAGAAGAAAATGCTCCCGAACCAAAAAAAACAGAAACAATACCGGGTGAAGAAATAATGGAGATAACAAAGGAGCTTCAGCATGTAATGATGAGCAGGCGGCCTTATCTTGACGAGGACATAAATTTACTGAAACTCTCTGAGCTGGTTAACGTAAAGCCGCACCAGCTTTCAATGGTTATCAACACGGGATTAGGAAAAAACTTTAACCAGTTTATAAATGAGTACAGGGTTGAAGAAGCCAAAAAGTTACTCACATGCCAGGGCTTCGGTCATTTCAACATTCACGGGATTGCTTTTGAAGCAGGGTTCAATTCTAAAACTACATTCAATACCACTTTTAAAAAATTAACAGGTTATACCCCCACCGAGTATCGCAGGCAAGTCCTTGGTAACCCTGAAGAGGGTAACAGCTAATATTTTTGTTGTTCCATTTTATAATCCTGAACAAATAGATAGCCGGGTCATATAATTTTGTACCTGTATTACACATAAAACGCATTACTGTTAATTAAACGTAAAATATAATGGCAGCAGCAATTTTGACCACCATTCCAGCGTTAGGTGCATATTATCATAAAGTTGTAAGAAAAATATGTTTTTATAATATCNCCATTGAACACCTGTTTTTAATTTGTAAAAAATCCCGTTTATCACTTCTTCTAAGGGGACTCTCACCTGAAAACCTCTTTTTGCTAAGGGTAAATAAGGAACAATTTCTCTTTTTATTATATCTTTGTCAAGTACACTGTACATAAGGGTTGATTTTGAAATAATTATGTTTTGCAACACAAATTTCGTCAACCCTTTTTTATTTAACAAATAAGTTTAAACCACTTCAATTTAAATACCATTTATGGTTTCGAATTGCGTTCAGGTTTTAAAGGTTTTTTTAATTACCATTTTGGTTCAAAATGGAATTACAATCAAGTGAAAACTACGATAACAAATGATTTCACAAACAATATAAGTTTTTTAGATTTATCATTTATGTTTTCGAAAAAATTCAACATTCAATTACAATCCGAAAGGTATTTTTTTGCAAATTTAGACAGTAATAATAATAAGTATTATTTTTTAGATTTAGAAGCAAGATATACAGTTAAAGAGAACAAACTAACTTTTTTCCTCTCGGGTAACAATCTATTTAATACAACAACATTCAAAAATTACAATATTACTGACATTGATATTTCAAAAACTGAATATAAATTACAACCAAGATATATCCTTCTAAAAATGGAATTTAGATTTTAAGTATATTTTTAATAAATTTGCTTTTTAAACAAATTAATACTTTATACTATGGCATCTACTTCAGAGACAGGTCACGCAAAAAATGTAGCTAACTTTCAAGATTTAATTGAGTTTGTTACAGGTTATGGAGCAACTTATAATCCATCAAAAAGCAGTCTAAAACTTCCACAACTTATTACATTGAAAGCATCTGCCGAAAGTAATTTAGCAGACGTAATTTCAAAAAATACAAACTATAACAATAAAGTAAATGAACGTATAACCGCTTTCAGCGGTTTATAGTCATTTTCTACACGTTTAGTCAATGCTTTACAAACTACTGATGCAACAACTGAAACAATCGGCAACGCTAAAACATTTAATCGCAAAATGCAAGGTAAGAAAGCATCATCTTCCCAAACTCCAACTGACCCAAACGCACCAGCTCCATCAACAATTTCAACAAGTCAGCAATCTTACGACCAACTTATTCAGCATTTAGCAGGACTAAATTCAGTTTTAGAAGCAGAGTCCAGCTACACACCAAACGAAACCGATTTACAAGTAGCAACCGTTCAAGCTAAAATTGCTGAGCTAACTGCAAAAAATACAGCCGTTGCAACTGCATACACAAGTATCAGCAATTCAAGAATTGCAAGAAACGAAACATTATATTCTTCAACTTCAGGATTAGTTGAAACCGCTAACGAAGTAAAAAAATACGTTAAGTCAGTTTTTGGAGCAAGTAGTCCGCAATTCGCACAGGTAAAAGGTATAGAGTTTAAGAAACCAAAGATTTAAACATACCACTAAAAGAAATCGTGCTACCACGAAAAGAAATAAAACAACATCAATAAAACTTATTGCTAACGCAATAAGTTTTATTGTATTCTCTTTTAAGTTTATTCTAACCACATTTAGAAATGTAGACTCCCCATTTTTAGTACAGTTCTAAATTATAACATTTATT
>NZ_NOXV01000242.1 GCF_002251835.1 Flavobacterium cyanobacteriorum | reverse complement strand
ATAAGCTGGAAATTAATTTAATACAATTTTTGTCGTGTACTTAGCAAATAAGTTTAAACCACTTCATATAGATAATTTTAGAATAATAAATATAATCAGGTAAATATCTTTTCAAGATCTTCCTTGCAGATAGGCTTAAGGAAATAATCTTTTACAACTTCACCAAAATCCCTCGCCTTATTTATATCTACCTCATTGTTAGATGAGCTGATCATATATATCGTAACAGGCGTTCCCTGAGGTACTATTTTAGTATATTCTTCCAAAAACTGCCAGCCATTCATAATAGGCATGTTGACATCCAGTAAAATCAGGTCTGGCAATGAGGCCCCGTCAGGCATATGCTTTATATGGTCTATCGCCTCTAACCCATTGGGAAAGAACAAAGTATCAACATCAATACTATTTTGCTTCAGCAGGTTACTGAATAAGAAATGATAAATTTTATCATCATCTATAACATAGAGTGTATTAATCTTCTTCATTGAAATAGATTTTAAAAGTGGTGCCCTTATTTACTTCGCTTGTCACTTCTATTTTTCCCCCCATGGCCTCTACCTGGTTTTTTGTTATAAACAGGCCTATCCCACGCGAATTCTGGTGTTTATGAAATGTTTTATACATCCCGAATAAAGAATTTTTATGCCTTTTTAGATCAATTCCCAGCCCATTATCTGTCACTGAAAGTACTTTTCTGCCATCAGAGATGCTATAATCATAGGACAGCATTGGCTTACGGTCAGGACTCGAATATTTAATGGCATTTGTCGTAAAATTAAGCAAAATACTCTCGAGATATGCCGGGTTATAATTTACGGTGACATCAATGGGAATATTTATTTCTATTGTAACGCCATGTTTGATAATTTCATTATGCAAAATATTAAGAATATTTTTAAGGTAATGCCTCAGATTAAGTTTTTCTTTTACAATCTTTACTTCAGACTGTATGGCTACCAGTTCATTAAGATGTCCAATAGTTATGGAAAGCCCGTCTGAAATTTCTTCCAGGTGCTGCATCATTTCTTTACGGGCGGCTTCATCAGCGTTTTTAAAGAGATCAATAAACATCTTGAGATTTCCGGCATGCGACCTCAGGTTGTGGGACACAATATGGGCAAAGTTGCTGAGCTTATTGTTCTGGCTGCTAATTATGCTTATAGTATTAGCAAGGTTGATTTCTTTCTCTTTTATTTCCGTTATATCCTTATGTACGCCGATAGCCCTGGCAGGCTTACCTTTGGCATCAAACTCTATTGCTTTTCCCCTGCTCAGGAGCCACCGGTACGTCCCGTCATCCCTTCGTACCCTGTAGATACTCTCATAAGAAGCGTCTTTTTTTAAACCTTTTTTCCTGGCTTTTTCCCTTGCTTCAATATCATCAGGATGAATGCGGTCTAACCAGAATTGCGAAGGTACCTCTATATCTTCCTCCTCCCTGCCCAGGATTTGCATGGCGTGTCCCGACAGGTAAGTCCTGCCTTTTGCTATATCCCAGTCCCAGATACCTTCTGAGGCGGCTGCAAGGGCATATTTGAGGCGCTCCTCTGACTTTTTCAGCCGCTGCTCCTGTGCTTTATAATCCGTTATATCCGTAATCCTTCCATAAAAGTGTATGGTACCGTTCTGCTGTGGCTCAGGCCTTGCAATGAGTTTAAGCCACCGAAGCCCCTTTTGCGGGAGCATAACCCTGTATTCAGGATCCCAGAGGCAGCCTGTAACCCTGGATTTTTCCAGGCTCTCCAAAATGAGTGGCCGATCCTCAGGCACAACCCTGCCTTTAAAAAGAATATCGGTGTCATTAAGGGCTTGGCCAACAGAAAGTTCATAAATCTCATTAACAGTTTCGCTGGTATAAATAATGGAATATAAATCATCTTTAAACCATACCATTTTAAAAATGAGGTCAGGCACCTGATCCAGCAGTTTTTTATAAAATGCTTTCAGTTTGGTGCTTTCTCCTGTTTCTGTAGATTTGAGAAACTTCATTTAAAATGAAAATTTATTACAAAAATAATCTTAGTTTCTATATAACTATACAATTTATGTCAATATTTTATAATCCGTTACTTCCGCGGATGAAACGACTGTAAAACCTCGGTGAGGAACTTACGGTCCAGATGCATATAAATTTCTGTAGTTGTAATGGACTCATGGCCCAGCATCAGCTGTATTGAGCGCAGGTCAGCGCCATTTTCGAGCAGGTGTGTGGCAAATGAGTGCCTGAACGTATGCGGGCTTATGATTTTATGCAGGCCTGATTTTACTGCAAGGCCTTTAATAATCGTGAAAACCATTGCCCTGGTAAGCCCCCTGCCGCGCCTGTTAAGGAACAGCGTATCTTCATGGCCTTTTTGTACCGTTATGCCACTGCGTATAGTATTGCGGTACAAATCAATGTATTTGCGGGCAGATGGACCCGCCGGCACAAAACGCTGCTTGTTGCCTTTGCCGGTAATTTTGATAAATCCTTCTTCAAAATAAAGGTCAGATATCTTTAGGCTAACCAATTCTGAAACCCTCAGGCCGCAACCATACAGCGTTTCGAGCATAGCCCTGTTTCTTTCACCTTCATTAGTGGAAAGGTCTATTGCTTTTATCAGGCTGTCAATTTCTTCGACTGATAATGTATCCGGAAGCTTCCTGCCAATTTTGGGGACTTCTATAAGTTCCATGGGCGATCCTTTACGGTAATCTTCAAAAACCAGGTAATTAAAAAAGCTCTTGAGCCCGGAAATAATCCGGGCCCGCGAACGTGGGCTTAGCTCGCCGGCCAGGCGGTAAATAAAGTCCTGGATAACTTCATCAGAAATTGTAATTGGGGAAACATCTGCCTGTTTTTCAGAAAGATAATCAACAAGCCGCTGCACATCAAGAAGATAGTTGGCTACAGAGTTTTCTGAGAGGCCCCTTTCTATCCTGAGGTATGACTTGTAGTCTGACATTAATTTTATCCAACTTTTCATACAGGTTAAAGTTTTGTGAATTAAGAATTATTTTACAACACTCCGCTACTGAAAGGAATACTTTTGACACTACAAAACTAAAACTAAATTAATGATGAAGCTACGTAAATTAATTTCAGCAGGTGCATTTATAATAAGCAGTGTTATCACCGCAAATGCACAGGAAGATGCAAGTAATGCCGACTCGATGGCTTTTAGCTGGGGTGTTAAGGGTGGTGTAAACTTCGCAACAGTAAACGGAGATTTTGAAAGCCCCGATTCCAGGACCAGTTTCCACGTTGGCCTGGTTGGTGAATTTCCTTTAGCCGATATCTTTTCTATTCAGGTAGAAGCGTTGTATTCCGGACAAGGGTTTGAAGTTGATGTACCGGGAGGTTTATTCAGTGGCAATGAAACCCTGGAATACCAATTAGATTACATCAATGTGCCTGTACTGGCAAAAGTGTATTTATTCAAAGGGTTCAGCCTGGAAGCTGGCCCACAGTTTAGCTTCCTTGTAAATGAAGAGATAGACAGCCTGCCCAATGATAATGCCGGAGATACAAACACTGATGAAGCAGAAACTTTTGAATTTGGTGTTGCCGGCGGCCTAACTTTTCAGACAGAGTTGGGGTTGTTTGCCACGGCACGCTATACACAGGGTGTAACTGATATCCTTAAAGAAAGGCCTGGTATTCAGAATTCAGTTAATAATTCTGTTTTCCAGATTGGCATTGGATATAAATTTTAAACAAAAACTCCCTTAAAATAAAAAACCTCCCTTAAATGGGAGGCTTTTTCTGTTATAACCTAAATGATAATTAGAATTTCCAAGTCAGACCAAACTGAGCTGTATCAAAGAAGTTGTTAAATACATTAAAGTTTCCTTCGAATGAATTTGTCTTTGTTTCAGCACCGCTAGGGAATTCTGTTTTTTCATTGTTGAATGCAAGAACGTTGGTTAGGCCAAAGTTGATAGCAAAATTTTCAGTAATGAAGTAGTTGATACCAAGATCAATACCAACATTAAAACCAGTTAGTTTGCTAACCTCCTGGCCATCTTCTTCGTCTTTTGAAGAACCATAACCTACACCTGCTTCAGCATACGTTTTAAACCTCTGACCAAGATCAAGGAAATAATAACGTGCAAATACACCAGCGTTAAAGCTGTTAGTTGTTGTTTCAGCAGTTGTACCTCCATTAGGAGTGTCTTCAGTTTTCTCTGAACCAACACCGAATTCTACACCAAGAGCAAGCTTTTCAGTAAGGAAATAACCTGCTTTAGGGTTAAAGTTGAAAGTACTTTCTTTAACTTCGCCAGCATCATCTTCGTCTTTAGAAAAACCGAAGCTTAGGTTACCTTCTAAAAGCACGTCTCCTTGTTTGAATCCAAAAGCCGGAGTTTCAGCTTCTTGTGCATTTACAAAAGCAAAAGCAAATAATGCAGCTGCAGAAAGGATAATTTTTTTCATTTTTTGTTAAATTTATTGGTTACGTTGTTGCAAATGTATACATTTTTTAACAAGTAAAATTAATTGGCGTTCATTTTTTGGAGGCGTGCCACGATTTTTAAATTTTGTACATTAACTCTAACAACTTTAAGATAAACGCATAAGATCAAATGAAATAGAAATCATCGAATTTATAAATTTTNGCAGCGCAACTATAACATGACCCGCAAGGAATATGAGGCTAATTATGGGGTGGTATCGCTGAACCCGTCCTATGAGCAAGGGAATTATAAGTATAAGTACAACGGGAAAGAACTGCAGGATGAGCTGGGGCTTGGCTGGTATGATTATGGGGCACGTAATTATGACCCAACTTTGGGCAGGTGGCATAATATTGACCCGCTGGCGGAGAAATATTATGGTATTAATCCGTATGCTTATGTTTTTAACAATCCCATTGAACTAGTTGACCCAAATGGAATGGAAGTTAAGTTCGTTAGGGCCGAAGGGCAAAGCCGCAAAGAATTTGGACAAATGAAGCGGGAATTTAAGGAGCGGAATAGGCAGTTGATGAAGGATTCAAAAACACATGCGAATAACTGGAATCAATTAAAAAAGTCTGATAACGTACATAAAGTTAGTTTTAATCGAGGTGAAGGCTCTTCTGTATCAACAGTAGGTGAAATAAATAGAGAAACTGGTAATGGAACTGATTTTAAAATTGACCTTGACCAGAAAGGGGCTGAAAATGAATTTGTCATTGGTCATGAAACTGGACATGCTGTTGATGTTGACAATGGTGTAGATTCTCCAATCGATATGCCAGCTATATCAATTACTGATGACCCTAAAACTGTTACGCAAAAGATAATGGATGTCAATAATCGAAATTCAGAAATTAATGAAACTAGTGCTTCGCATGTTGAAAATATAATAAGAGGTGAGGTAAGTAATTCTCGGGGTACAGTAATTCCTCTAAGAGAAACTTATAATCTCCAAATTCAATCTATCAGTCCATTTTCAGGAAAGGCTGAGGTTAAAACAAAAACAATTAATGTAAAGAGAGAAGGTTATGATTATTATAAAAAATCAAATTAAAATTTTGTTCTTGTTGTTGTTCATCTATGGATGTTCTGCTCAAAATAAAAATACAAATAATGAATGCATTAAAGCAAATATAGGGTCTGAAACCAGTTATAGCGGTGGAGACAAATATATTGCCTTAAACATGAACGATTTCAATTCGGACAATGATAAGTCCTTAGATATTGTTAGAATATTATTAGATTCAGGATATGAAACGCAAGAGCACTTTAAAAGAGTTTATATTACTGGAGGTAAATTATATGTTGTTGAAAATGATGTAATGAGAGAATTACCAAAAGATAAAATGGATATTATTAGCAGTGCATTTAATAATCTAGCGGAAAGTAACACATTAGTAACTTGTAAAGTTAATAGTTCTCGAAGATACACCTATAGATACTTTGTTCGAGTTGATAATAAATTAATTATGAGTTTTAGTGCCAATAGTTTTCCGAATTCTATTGATAAAGATTTAATTAAGGATGAGCTAAAGTTTATAACTCTATTTGAAGACCTAAAATAACTTAACCACCTTCTGGTGGTTTTTATAGCCTCTTCCATACCAATGCACAACCGC